>JAUXIR010000209.1 GCA_030620915.1 Geopsychrobacter sp.
CGGGCATATTGAGAATCACCTGAAACTCACTCTTGTTGTCGAAGGGCAACATCTTGACCTTGACCAGACCGAAGTAGACCATCGAACAGCTTGCGAGTAATAAGACAACAATGCCGCCGAAAAAGACCGAACGCCAGAAACCGCTGGCCAGCAGCGGATCCATGACCCGATGGTAGAGCCGGGTAAAGAAGTCATCCGGGGCATGATCATGATCATTGGCCGGATCGCCCTCTTCCCCCTGCGGATCCATATCCCTGCGCAACAGCTTAACCGCCGCCCAGGGGGTCACGGTGAAAGCGATAATCATCGAAAAGATCATCGCTACCGATGAGCCGATCGGGATCGGCCGCATATAGGGCCCCATCAGCCCACCGACAAAGGCCATCGGCAGAATCGCGGCGATGACTGCCAGGGTGGCGAGGATCGTCGGGTTGCCGACCTCGGCCACCGCCTCGACCGCGATCGTTATCGACGACTTGTTGCGCGCACCGGGCAGGCGCATGTGCCGCACGATATTCTCAACCACCACAATCGCGTCATCGACCAGAATCCCGATCGAAAAGATCAGCGCAAACAGGGTGATCCGGTTAAGGGTATAGCCGTAGAGATAGAAAACCAGCAGGGTCAGGGCCAGGGTCGAGGGGATCGCCAACATCACCACCAACGCTTCGCGCCAGCCGAGAAAAAAGAGGATCAGCAGCGCAACACCGAAGACCGCAATCCCCATATGCAGCAGCAGTTCATTCGATTTGTCGGCCGCAGTCTCACCGTAATTACGGGTCACACTGACTCCGATATCCCCAGGAATCAAAGACCCCTTGAGGCCGTCAATCTTGGCCAGGACCTCATCGACAACATTGATCGCGTTGGCACCGGGGCGCTTGGCGACCGACAGGGTGACTGCGGGCTCTTCCTGCTGACCCGGTTCCCCGTAGAAGAGATAATTGTCCGGCTCCTGCGGGCCATCGAGAATCCGGGCGACATCGGCAAGATAGACCGGATGACCGCCATAGACACCGACCACGATCCGGCCAACCTCTGCGGCACTACTCAGGAAACTGCCGGTCTGTAACAGAATCTGACGGTCAAGTGATTCGAGATTTCCGCTGTAACTTTGGCTGTTGGCCTGTTTGAGCACTGGAATCAACTGGTTCGGAGTCAGGTTCCGCGCCGCCAGCAACAGTGGGTCGAATTCGATCCGCAGCTGCCGCTTGGTGCCACCGATCAGCGTGGTTTCGGCGACATTGAAAATATTCTTGATTTCATCATCAACCTGGGCCGCCAGGCGCCGCAGAATATAATGATCGTATTTGTCGCTGTGAAAGGTCAGGGCCAGAATCGGCACATCATCGATGGTGTGCGGCTTGATCAGCGGCTTTGATACCCCGTGCGGTATCCGGTCGAAATTGGTCGCAAGTTTCTGGTTGAGCCGCACAATCGAGGTTTCAAGGTCCTCACCGACATAGAAACGCACCACCAGCAGACTCTGCCCGGCCATCGAGGTCGAATAGACATATTCAACCCCCGGCAATTCGTAGAGCAGTTTCTCCATCGGGATCGAAAGCCGCTGTTCGACTTCGGCAGGGGTCGCGCCGGGCATGCTGACCATGACATCGATCATCGGCACCTTGATCTGCGGCTCTTCTTCGCGCGGCAGCAGGCTGATCGCCATGAATCCAAGCAGCAAGGATACGATAATCGAAAGCGCCGTCAGCCGTGAATTAACGAATGCGGCGGCCATCCGCCCGGCGAATCCGGGATTATCCATGATCGGCTTCTTCATTGGCTCAGACCTGCCTCGACAACTTCAAGCGGCTGGCCATCCAGCAACACAGCCTCGGTCGTAATGACGATCCGATCCCCCGCACGCAACCCGGAGAGGATCTCGACCCGGTCACCATAGCCGGCGCCACTGCGGACCAGACGCATGCGTGCAACCCCCTGGTCAGCGACAAAAACCTGCTCCATCTGTCCGTTGCGGTGCAGGGCCATCTTCGGAATCAACAGCGTCTGTGCCCCCTTATCGACCAACGACACCCGTACGAACTGGCCACTGCGCAGGGCCGGGTTTTCAGACAGCGTCAGTTTGACCCGGGTGCTGCGCGAAACCGGATCGACGGTCGGCGAGATTTCACTGATCTGTGCTTCGGTGGCCAACCCGACCGCCGGCACGCTTATCGGCAGCAGACTGTCGAGCCGCAACCCCTGTGCCAAGGCCTCGGGAATCTGCACCAGAACCTCGAGGGCCCCGGAGTTCTCCAGCCTGAGCAGGGCGCTGCCGGGGGACGCCAAGTCCCCGACCTCGACCAGTTTGTGGGTCACCGTGGCGGCGAAGGGAGCCCTGACCCGAGTGTAATCGAGCATCGCTTTTGCTTCGAGGTAGGCCGCTTCACTGATCTGCACCAGTTCCGTCAGGGTCTTCACCTTCTCCCGGGTTGACGCATTGACCTGCTGCAGTTTGGTTTCACGTTCAAGATTGCGCCGGGCTTGCGACAACTGGGTCTCGGCCTGACGGACCCTGGCGCTGATCTCGGCCGCCCGGATCCGCACCAGCAGATCGCCCTTTTTAACCCTTGAACCGACATGCACCGGCACCTCGACCACCTGACCGCTGACCCGGGCGGAGATCTGAGCCTGCTCAACCGCCTGAAGGGTTCCGGCGACCTCAATCTGAAAAGGCACCGCAGTCAAAGCGAGTGTTTCAACCTGCACCCTGATGATGGGCAAAACCTCACCACTTGGGGCCGGAGAATGTTCGCTGCAACCTGCCGAGACGAAAAGAAGCATCAGGCACAAAAGAGCAAAGAATTTCTGTTTCAGCATCATTTATCGGTTCTCCTGCGAGGGATTCATGTCTGTATTCACTATAAATTGCGGCAGGCCGGACGCGCGACGGCAGTCGGCGATAGCGATCTGCACGGCAGAGGTCGCAACGGCGTTGCGCACGCGGGCATCGGTGAGCCGCGATTCAATATCGATCAGATCAGACGCCAGGATCACCCCTTCGCGAAACCGGGCACGGCTCAACTGCTCACTTTCGGTCGCCTGCTCGACCATCTTTTCGGTGACCTGCTTGCGCTGCTCTGCCTGGCTCAAGGCCAACTCGGC
This sequence comes from Geopsychrobacter sp., assembly GCA_030620915.1. Classification (GTDB taxonomy): domain Bacteria; phylum Desulfobacterota; class Desulfuromonadia; order Desulfuromonadales; family Geopsychrobacteraceae; genus Geopsychrobacter. The sequence goes on from JAUXIR010000209.1 coordinate 3,109, forward strand.
CTGTTTGAGCTCGAGGTTAAGCGCCAGCTCCAGCTTCCTCAACTCAGCCCGTATAATTCCGAGCCGCGCCTCGGCCCGAGAGACTTCTGCCGCAGCATTGTAGCCATCGAACAGCTTGAAATTCACTTTGATTCCGGCGGTCCAGGAATCTCCACTGCCAGCCAGAACAGTCCCCTGATCGAATTGATAAGAAGCAAAACCGTCAACCGTCGGTCGCCTGCTGCCCCGTGCTCCACTCAACTCCGCTTCAGCAGCCCGCAACGCCGCTTGCATCCGCTTTAGTTCAGGGCGTTGTGCAGAATTGTGAATTTTCGGCGGGACGGGATTCGTCAGGGAGGTCGTCTCAACCCTGACCTCGCCGGCCGACAAACCGAGCAGGGTCAAAAAAATCTGTTTTGACAGCTCAAGGCTGTGGTCAGCCTGAATCTGACTCTCGAGTATTCGCGACTCCTGAACCTCGAGATTCAGCAGATCGATCTTGAGCAGATCGCCTGCAGCATAGCGCGCCCTTGCCACTTCAATTGAAGAGCGGACCGCATCCAACGCCACCTGCTGTGCGCGCTGGACCGTTTCGGCCTCAATCATCCGCTGAAAACTGCGGAAGGCCTCAAAACCCAAGCGTAATTGAATCGATTCATGTTCGGCACTGAAGAGTTCAACCCCGGCCCCGGCCGCATTCTTACGCGCAACATCCTGGCCGCCATTATAGAGACGATACTGCGCGCCGACGCTCAGGTTCAGATTGTCGGTCCGTCCCGGGTCATTGAAATCAATTCCCGGTGTGAACTCGCCCTGATTGAGAATATTGCCAAAGGAATGGATCGGGTTGTTGGTCTGGCTATAGCTGCCGCTCCAGCCAAGCTGCGGGTAAAAGCTGGCGGCAGATTTTGTCAGCAGGGCCTCTGCCTCGAGCATCCGTTGGCTCGCCACCAGACTGTCCGGATTGTTCCGCAGCGCAAATTCAACCGCCTTGCGTGCCGTCCAGTCTTCGGGCAGCGGGATCTCCGTCGCCAGGCCTTGCACACCGGGCAGAACAACCCACAACAGCAATAAGAGAGATAGTCGTTTCATGATTTAGGGGTCTTTCCTATGAGAGGGTCTGATATTCAACAAAAATACCCGCTGATTCACC
>JAUXIR010000213.1 GCA_030620915.1 Geopsychrobacter sp.
AAATGATGGTTAAAGGCTTCGTTGCTCAGTGCCCAGGCGCTACGCGAGGGAACCCCCTCGCCGCCGTCAGGCAGCGGGTACCAGAGGCGTTGAAAGTGTTTTTTCGCCAGGGTCATTGCGGCGTCGAAGCGGATGATGCCGAAGCGTTTGGCGGTTTCGAGAATAACCCCGATCATCGCTTCGCGGACCTCTGGCAGCAGAAAGTTAAGCTGGGCGGTATCGTTCCATGGCAGATGAGTGCCGTCATTGCCATGGTAGATGTAGCGAACCTCACCGGAGTGAAGATCGCGGCGGCAGAAAACGACCGCTGCTTCGCTCTGATCGTAGTACCCATCCTCGAGCTGGATGCACAGGCGGCTGTCTCCGCTCAGGTCGCTGCCGGTGTAACGATAAGCGGGGTAAGGTGGATTTGTCGCCTGAACGAACCAGTCGGGATGTTGACGCACCCACTGACTATCGATGCCGGTATGATTGGTCACCACATCGCAGGCCAGGTGGATGCCGCGTTGTCGACAACGTGATTTGAGGTCCTCTAAGGCCGCATCTCCACCCAGTTCATCGGCGATTCGATAGTCGTGAATGGCATAGGCCGAGGCTGAGACATGATGCTTGCCGTGCAGATGTTTGATCCGACGTGAAGCTTCGGAGCGTTGCCAGATACCGATCAGCCAGAGGCCACTGAAACCAAAATCTTGTAACCCGTCGAGTTCTTCATCCGGGATTTGATCGAGCCGCTGTATCTCGCGACCATAGCGTTCCGATAGCTGATGCAGCCAGACAAAGACCGCCTTGGCCAACAGGACGGTGCGCGGCATCCAGTCGCGATCGGGGGTGAAGTTGGCGACTTCGCCATCGACAGTGAAGCCCGGTAAATCCGGGGAGGGCTCACCTACCGGTCCACGTTGGCGCAACTCATCCTGATGCAGGGCGATCGCCGTATCGATTTGAGCCAAGAGATCAGCCGGCAGCAGATCGCCCCAACTCTGGCGCAGAAAGGCCAGCTGCCCTTCGAGATTGTCCGGAGCGGCGGCCAGCGGCTCTTGCAGCAGGTCGAGCAGCGATCTGGTCCCGAAACCGGCAGCAACAGATGGGGCATGTTGGCCGACCTGCAAGAGGATCTGATCGAAGGGATGGTTGTTTCGCAATTCGGTCAGTTCACGGCTGAAGAGACTGCGTCCATCGCGCAGGGCATGATTGACCGATTGCAGACTCAGCAGGCAGAGCTCGATTACAAAAAAATCGATGTTGGATGGCTGCCCATCCACAAGCGCAGCAGAAGTTTCCGAGCTCCTGTCGGGCGCAACCGGGAAGTCCTGCAGAAGATCCTGCAACATGTCCTGCAGCGGGGTTTGCATGCTTGGCGGCAGGTTCAGCCGGTGCTGTTCGAGATAGCTTCTGCCCAGCAGCTGAAGGATGCGGTTCAAGACTCCCCAGAGCTGGAGTTCCCCCGCAGTTAGCGGCGCGCTGGTTGTGCGCTGCAGTTCTGCGGCAGTCAGCTGGCGCAGGTAGAAGAGTTTTTCGGCGTCAGCTGCCAGTAGGGCGTTGTTCAGTTCAAGGCGTTTCCAGCAGCTGCTCCCGCACTGGAAACCGAGCGGGTAAAGCTGTTCTCTTAGTATTTTCGGCATATCATCCATCTCAGCGCATCAGCTCTGGATCGGCATTGCGCAAGAATTCGGCGGCTTCTTCGGGGGGTGTCGGGTTCATGTGGAAACCGGTACCCCATTCGAAGCCGGCCACCTTGGTCAGTTTGGGGACCAGTTCAATGTGCCAGTGGTAGTCAAAGGGGAGCGAACCCCAGTAATCGGGCCGTCCTTTGCGCAGGTGCATCGGCGGTGCGGTGTGCAGGATGAAGCTGTAAGGGGGGTCTCGTAGCACGGCACGTAGCCTTTTCAGGGTGTCACTCAAGGCATCTCCCAGAGCCAGAAGCTGCTGATCGGTCTGGGCGGTAAAATCATGGCAGTGGTGCAGCGGGGCGATGAAAAGTTCGAAAGGGAAACTCGAGGCATAGGGCGCGTAAACTAGAATATTACCGTCATCACGCACCACCCGAGTCTTCTCCTGACGCTCCTGGTGGATCAGGTCGCAGATCAGGCAACGTTCCTTGTGCTGGTAATAGTCGCGGCAGACCTCCAGTTCGGTCGAGATCATCGGTGGAACCAGGGGGACGGCGATCAGTTGTGAGTGAGAATGGGGAACATTGGCAGCAGCCTCGGTGCCATGATTCTTGAACACGAACAGGTAGCGGAAACGGACATCATTGCGCAGGTCGATCATCCGCGCCCGAAAGGCTTTCAACACCTCTGCGATCTCGGTGCCATTGAGATCGGCCATGTCGCGCTCGTGATCGGGGTGTTCGATGATAATTTCATGGGCACCGATCCCGTTCATCCGGTCGTAGAGACCATGAGCCCGGCTGTCGAGTTCCCCTTCGATCTGCAGGGCCGGGAACTTGTTGGGGATAACCCGCACCTGCCAGCCTGGCTGATTGGGCGCGCTGCCGTCGGGGCGGCTGGCGTAGATTTCCGGCGGCGTTTTTTGTTCCTTGCCATAGCAGAAAGGGCAGGCCGTGACCGACAGCTTCTCGCGGGGGACAAGAAAATCTTGTGGTCTGCGACCTCGTCCTTCAGTGATGATCGACCAGTTTGCCTTGAGTGGATCCCATCGCAGTTCAGACACGTTACAACCCTTTCCTTAGTACAAAAGCTTTTTAACCCGCAAAATTTGTCGGCTCAGATCGTCCAGTTTTCCTCGTCAAGCAGGGCGCCGCGAAAAACCAGCGGAGCATTTCCTTCGCCCGGCCAGCGTCCGTTTGGTCGGCCATCTTTGACACAGCAGCAAAAAAGTCGAAGTTCGTCGTTCTGCTTAAATTTCAATAACTTCAGAGGTACCGAAAACTCAAGGATCGAACCGCGTGCTGCGGTCCCTTCTCCGATCGACTTATTATCATGCAGTAGCTCCAGTCGATTGTTCTGTCGGTGCCAACGCAGACACAGGTTGCGGCTGCCGTGGAGATAAATTTCGAAGACGCCGGTTTTGCCGCAGAGTTGATCGAGGAGACTGACTTCATCCAGCCGCAGATAGAGGGCCTGATCGTCGTAGCCGTAGTAGAGTTTCTGTGGGCCTTTTTGTGCGGTGTGCATGGCGCCGGCCGCAGCAAGGTCGATCTCGCCGGCGGCCAGCCATTCGAAATAGTCGTTGAGCCGTCCGTCGATTTGCGGAGTAAAGCGTTCCTTGGGCTCGCAGCTTACGATTTCTCCACGTTGTGGCTTGATCGGCTGGTGCAGGCTGGCGGGAGTCGCCAGGCCGCTGAGATGGTAGAGGCCTTCGAGATGGTTGCGGAACAGCCGGTCGAAGATGTCGGCCTGGGCTGTCTGGTGTTCATCGCCGTACCACCAGAACCAGTCGCTCCCCTCGGCTCGCAGCAGTTCACGGATCCGCTCGTCGGCAGGTACATCGGGTGACTTAAGTGCCAGGGTAACCTGATCGGCCAGGCAGTCACGGCGCGCCGCGGCCAGCAGTTCCCAGGCATGGTTCTCCTCTGGATGTCCGATCCAGGTGGTGAAATCGGAGCGGATCCAGGAACCGGCCGCCAGTTTTTCAAGCTTCTGTGGGGTGCTGCTCTGCACCGCCTGGCCGAGGGTGCAGAGTTCAAGGGCCGGATTGTCGAGCAGGCTGCGATAAAGCAACTGCAAAAAAGGGTACCCGTTATCTACATAACGCTCCCAGCAGTTCTCGCCATCGAGGATGATCGGTACCAGACCGCCCGGAGCCTGAGCGGCAATTATTGCCAAGCGCTGGATAAGGTCGGCGACCGCGTCTTCTGCGCTCCAGTCCGCATAAAGAAAGCCGATTCGGTCCGAGATTTCACGGTCACGAAACACCAACGGCAGACCGGCGTAGCTGTAGACCCGGTAGAGGTCCCGGCGGTGCTTTAACCCCCCATCCAGACTGCGGGCAAGAATCCCCTCGTCACTGGCCGCCCACAGGACATTTTCTTCACTCAGCAGTCGGATCGCCTCCTCACTGACCGCGCCCTCGGCCGGCCAGATACCTCGTTGCCGAGTTCCCAACAGCAGGTTGCCGGTCCGCAACCCTTCACGCACCTGCAGCCTGGCATCTTCGGGATGATGAAAGTCGGTCAGTGGCAGTGGCAATCCCGGGCTCGGTTCGCTGGC
>JAUXIR010000365.1 GCA_030620915.1 Geopsychrobacter sp.
ACACCAGACTTATGCGGCAGTCATGGAAAAACTGGATGACTTTGCGGGCGTAACTGGCGAGAAAAAAGGAGAGAATCATGGTTGATCGGATAATTGGCGGCAAAGGGTACGGACCTCTGGGCGGTGTCAAAAAACATCAGGGAACCGAGCTGAAAAAAGAGACCGGCAAGACCTCAACCAGCGATCGGGTCGATTTTTCCACCGCCCTGCAGAATGCCAGCCAGGGCCAGAAGGTGGCCTCAACCCAAACCTCGGCCCGGGCTGAAAAGCTGCAGACCCTGAAGGGCCAAATCGCCTCCGGTCAATATCGCCCCGATCTTGAAAAGGTCGCCGCCAGCATGCTGAAATTCATTGTCGAGGATCAAACCTGATGGCTGTCGAACGGGTCCAGCAAAAACTGAACGCCTTGCTCGATCTGCTCCAGCAAGAGCGCCGCGCCGCAATCGCCCTGGATATGCAGGAATTCGAACGCCTGGTGACCTGCAAGCAGCAGCTCATGGATGGCTTCGATCCACAGCCGCACGAGGTCGAAGGCGTAGAGGACCTGCTCAAGCAGATAGAACAAGATAATCGTCGCAATGCCTACCTGATCTGGTCCGCCCTCGGTTGGGTGCGTCAAACGATGCATTTCTTCGGTCAGTCGACGGTCGCACAAACCTATGGCGGCGCAGGGCAGTCCTTGCGTTCCAAACAGAAAGTTCATCTACTGACGGGGAGGGTGTGACATGGGCGGCTTAAGCGCAGCACTCAACGCGGGCAAGACCTCGTTGTTGACCAACCAGAAGGCCATCGAGATTACCGGCCTCAACGTTGCGAACGTCAATACGCCAGGCTATTCGCGCCAGACCCCCAACCTGACCCCCTTCCCGGTACTCAACTTCGGTGATTTCTTTTCCGGCACCGGCGTTACCGTCGGCTCCATTGAGCGTTCTCACGATGTGTTCCTCTCCGGCCAGATCAATGAAAAAAATGTCGAGTCCGGGTTTGAAAACGCCATGACGACTCCCTTAGCCGAGGTTGAGCGGGTGATCGGCATCGGCGATGGCAGCATCTCGGATGAGTTCGACCAGTTTTTCGACAGTATCCGCGCACTGAGTACCAACCCGAGCGGCGAAGTCGAGCGCCAGTTGGTGCTGCAGCGCGGCGGTCTGATCGGCGATACCTTTCGTAACACCTACGATGAGCTGCAGCAGGTCGCCGGCAACATCAATGACAGCCTGACCTCCAAGATTGACGGCATCAATATGCGCACCGCCGAGATTGCCGACTTAAATAAACGGATCTCCGGGATCGAGATGTCTGGTCAGGCCGCCAACTCGGACCGCGACCGGCGCGACATGCTGATCAAGGAACTCTCCAGCCTGATCGGCGCCAAGAGCTTCGAAACTTCGAACGGCAATGTCTCTATCCAGCTGCCCAACGGCATGCCCCTGGTTGAGGCGGATCAATTCACCGCCGTCGAAAGCTATATCTCCGGGGTCGATGTGCAGCTGCGCCTCAAGTTTGGTTCGACCGATATCGATCTGGACCGAAATGCCCTGGGCGGGGAGATCGGCGGTCTTTTTGAGGTGAGGGACGTTGTGATCCCGGATGTGGTGAATCGTCTCGATCAACTGGCCTTCGCCTTTGCCAATGCGGTGAATACCCAGCACCAGGCCGGAACGGGCCTGGATGGCGTGACCGGACGTGATTTTTTCACCCCGCCCGCCGCCGTCGCCGGGACTGCCACCTCGCTGACCATGAATATCACAACAACCGCAGAGCTTGCCGCGGGCAGCACCAAGGCACCGGGGGACAACACCAATGCCCTGACCCTGCTTTCCATAGAAGGTGCCCAGACTATCGGCACGGATAACTTCGTCTCCTTCTACGGCAAAATCGCCGCATCTGTCGGGGTTGAAACATCACGAAATCGCCAAGCAACCCAAGGTCTGGAAGACAGTTTGGTGCAGTTGAATAACCTGCGTGACGGCATTGACGGTGTTTCGCTGGAAGAAGAGATGATCAACCTGCTCAAATACCAACGAGGCTTCGAGGCCTCGGCCAAGTTTCTATCCACCGTCGACGAGATGATGGGCACCCTGCTGACCCTGAAGAGGTAAAGATGAGAGCGACCCAGGCAACAACCTATAGAAGTTTGCAGGCATTTCTGGATCGAGCCGGAGATCGCATCGCCGATCTGCAACTGCAGGCCGCCACCGGCAAACGCCTGAATCGCCCCTCCGATGACCCGACCGCGATCAGCCCGGTCTTAAGCGCCAGAACCCAGATCCAACAGTCCGAGCGCTACATCGAAACCATCGATTCCGGTCTGGACCGCATCGATAATATGGACGGCACCTTTTCACATATCGAAAACAGCCTGCAGCGTGTGCGCGAAATCACCCTTGCCGGGGTCAACGGGTCACTTAGCCCCCAAGACATGGCGACCTACGGCGATGAGGTCGCACAGCTCAAGGACGAATTGCTCAGCGCAGCCAATGCCCAGGTGGATGGAAAATTTCTCTTCGGCGGCTATCAGACCAAGACCACGCCCTTCGTTGTGAATCCGGCCTACGATCCTGCCACCTATGACCCGACCATCTATGATCCGGCCACCAACCCACCACCGGTTCTCTATCAGGGGGATGCC
>JAUXIR010000096.1 GCA_030620915.1 Geopsychrobacter sp.
AGAGCACTCCCTGGACGACCCGCAGCATATAGGCCGCGGAGAAGACCACTCCGGCGGCGGCCAGCGCGGTTAGCAGCGGCCAACGTGAAAAGGCACCAAGCAACACCAGAATCTCTCCGGCAAAATTGGACAGTCCCGGCAGACCGAGGGAGGCCAGACAGAAGAGCAGAAAGAAGGCGCTGAAGAACGGTAGGGTCTTCCACATGCCGCCGAGCACGCGCAGATCACGCGAGCCGGTCCGGTCCTGCAACATCGCAACCAGAATAAACAGACCCCCGGTGGTCACGCCGTGGTTGATCATCAGCAACAACGAACCCTCCCAGGCCAGCTGATTCCAGGCCGCAAGGCCCAGAATGACGAAGCCCATATGCGCAACCGACGAGTAAGCGATAACCCGTTTGATGTCGGTCTGTGCGTAGGCGATCCAGGCCGCATAGAAGATTCCGATCAACGCCAGTACCGCCAGCACCGGCAAACTCTGCTGTGCGGCCTGGGGAAAGAGCGGAAAGGCGAAACGGATCAGGCCATAAATCCCGGTCTTGAGCAGCAGCCCGGCCAGATCGACCGAACCGGCCGCCGGAGCCTCGGTGTGGGCATCGGGCAGCCAGGTATGGAAGGGGAAGAGCGGCACCTTGACCACAAAGGCGAGCAGGAAGCCGACATAGAGCAGCATCTCCACCCCGGAAGACAATTGCGTCTGCATCAGGGCTTCGAAGGCAAAGCTGTAAACGCCGGTCTGCTCGCCGTGAATCAGGTAGAGGCTGATGATCGCCAGCAGCAGACAGAGGCTGCCGGCGAGGGTAAAGAAGAAGAATTTAAGCGCGGCGTAAACCCGGTTGCCATGCCCCCAGACTCCGATCAGAAACAGCATCGGAATCAGCATCAGCTCCCAGAAGAGATAGAAAAGGATCAGGTCGGTGGCGAGAAAGACGCCGATGATGCCGGTCTCTAACAGCAGCACCAAGGCATAGAAGAGGGCCGGATGCTCCTTCTGCTTCCAGCTGATCAGCACCGCGGCGACCTGCAGCAATGCAGTCAGAGAGACCAGCAGCAACGAAATCCCGTCGAGGGCCAGACTGTAACGGATTCCGAAACTCGGAATCCAGGCATAATCCTCCCTGAGCAACCAACCGGACTCAACCGGCAGAGCGACAAAGAGCCAGGCCGTCAGCAGCAGCACCGTCAGGGTGGTCAGCAGTGCCAGCCAGCGGCAGGCAACCGCCGAGTGTCGCAACAGCAGACAGAGCAGGGTGCCGACAAACGGCAGCCAGAGCACCAGGCTCAGGAGCGGAAATCCTGTCAGAGCAGAAAGAGTCATGTGGAACATCCATTCAACCCCGTGAGGAGTGAGGGGTAAGGGGTGAAGCGTAGAAAAAACAAAAGGACCATATCTTTTACCTCACTCCTCACGCCTCACAGATTTCAAACAGCGGTCTTGAGCAGCAACCAACCGAGCATCAACAGCAGGCCCCAGGCAAAACCTTGCAGGTAAAATGAAAGCTGTCCGGTTGCCAACCGGCGAAAGTAGCCGCCCCAGTGCAACATGGTGCGGCCGATCCCCTCAACCACGCCATCAATCAGGCCGCGATCCACTCCGATCCAGCAGAAGTGCGCAATAAATCGGTAGGGCCGCACGATGATCTGCTGATAGAGAGCGTCAATGTACCATCCCTGCTGCAGGAAGCGCCGCCAGGGAGTCTCCTCCTCTGCCTTGAAATTGCGGTAGAGGATATGTGCCGGCCACCAGCCGCCGACAAAGAAGAGACTCATCAACACCAGCAGGCCGATCTCAGTCGCAAACGGGACCTCAGTCGTTGATCCACTACCGAGCCAGTGACTGAACATCTCATGACCGCCGTAGAGATGGGGCAGATTGATCAGCCCGCCGAACAGGCCGAGCAGCGCCAGGGGGGGCAGAGTCCAGATCAACAGTGGCGAGAGCTGATGACCCGTTTTGGAACCGCGATATTCGCCGAAGAAGACCAGGTAGAGCAGGCGAAAGCTGTAGAAGGAGGTCAATCCCGCGGTGAAGACCCCTATCCCCCAGAGCGAGGCCGATAAACCATCACCATGAGAAAAGGCGGCCAACAGGATCGCATCCTTGGAGAAGAAGCCGCCGGAGAGGGGCGCGCCGGCCAGACAGAGGATGCCGACCAGAAACAGGCCGAAGAGCAGCGGGTTTTTCTTGCGCAGCCCACCCATTTTGAAGATATCGTTCTCTTCACCGGCCAGATGAATCAGCGCACCGGCCGCCATGAAGAGGAGGGCCTTGAAGAAGGCGTGCACCAGCAGATGATTGACTGCAGCGGCAACACTACCGACGCCGACGGCGAGAAACATATAGCCGATCTGGCTCATGGTCGAATAGGCGAGGATGCGCTTGATTTCACGCTGTGCCAGGGCGCAACTGGCGGCATAGAGGGCGGTGAAGGCACCGACGCAAGCAATAACGGCCATGCCGACCGCTGAAAGCGATACCAGGGGGAACATCCGACAGAGCAGATAACCCCCGGCAGTGACCATGGTCGCGGCATGGATGAGCGCCGAGACCGGGGTCGGACCGGCCATGGCATCGGGTAGCCAGGTCATCAACGGCAACTGGGCGCTCTTGCCGCAGGCCCCGCCCAACAACAGCAGCACCAACGGGGTGATCAGGGCCGGATCGAGTTCGGCGGCGCGCTGATTGATCTCGGCAATATCGACCGTACCGAGCAAGGCAAACAGCCAGAGCAGGGCGATGGTAAAGAAGAGATCGCCGATACGGGTTACGATGAAGGCCTTGCGTCCGGCGAGGGCATTTTCCTTCTTTTCATACCAGAAGCCGATCAGTGCGTAGCTACAGAAACCGACCCCTTCCCAGCCCAGAAAAAGCAGCAGCAGGTTATCCGCCAGGATGATGCAGAGCATGGCAAAGACAAACAGGTTGAGCAGGGCGAAGAAGCGCGCCTGATTCTCGTCGTGCTCCATATAGCCTGCGGCATAGATATGGATCAGGCTGGCGACGCCGGTGACCATCAGCGTCATGCTCGCCGCCAGCGGATCGAAGTACAGACCGATATCGGCCTGCAGCCCGGCGCTGGCAAGCCAGGTGAAAAGCTTGACCTGGGTCCCACCCCCGGCCGCCAACGACCAACTGAAGAGGGTGAGGACGAAGCTGCCCAGAATACTTCCGATCGCCAACAGCGCCACCAGGCGACGCGGCAAACGACAGCCGACACAGGCGTTGATCACCCCACCTGCCAGCGGCAGCAGAAGCAGCAGAAAAAGCAGAGAATCCATCAGCCCCTCAACTCGTCAAAGGCACGCACATCAATCGTCTTCTTGCGCCGGTTCAAGTAGACCACCATCGCCAGCGAAATCGAGACCTCGGCCGAGGTCAGCGCCATCAAAAAGATCACCATCACCTGGCCATCCAACTGCTGCCAGAACGCACTGGCCCCGACCAGCACCAGACCGGAGGCATTGAGCATGATCTCGACCCCGATCAGAATCATAATCAGGTTGCGCCGCACCAGCACCGCCATCAGACCGAGCAGAAAGAGGATGCTGGCTAGTATCAGCAGATGTTGAAAGGGTACGATCATCGCTCCCCTCCTAACGGCTCTTTTGTGCCGGCGGCGCGACCGACATAGAAGGCACCGACGGCGGCGAACAGCAGCTGAAAGGAGACGATCTCGACCGCCAGGGCATACTCATGGAAAAGGGTGTAGCCGAAATCCCGCGGCGAAGCATACCAGCGCGGCAATTGCTGACCAGCTGCGGGATCAAGCTGCAGCAGCAACAGGGTGCAGCCAAGGATGGCCGCGCCGAGCAGTAATACCGGCAGCCACTGCAAGGGGACCGGTCCCTGACGGTCGGCATCCTCTCCGGGGGAGAGTTCAAGCATCATGATGATAAAGAGGAAGAGCACCATGATCGCCCCGGCGTAGATAATGACCTCCAGGGCCGCGACCATTGGCGCACCCAGCAGGTAAAAAATCAGCGCCAGCGCAAAGAAGCTGTTGACCAGATAGATCACCGCATGCACCGGGTTGCGCCGGGTCACCGCCATTGCCGTCGCCGCCACCGCGACCGCACCGAGTATGTAGAAAAGCAAGGTTGCCATGCTTAACACCTTCTAAAGCGTGAGGCGTGAGGCGTTAGAAGTGAGGCGTAAAGACTTTACCCTTTACCCCTCACGCCTCACGGAAGCAGATCCTTAACATTGACCGGTTTGTCTTCGCCGGGGTTCTCACCACGGGCCGCCGTCACCCCGATTCCGGCGTGATGATAGAAATTATAGCCGGGCTCCTGACCGCAGTGGTCGACCAGCAGTTCTTCCTTTTCCCACACCGTCTCAAGCGGATTGCGGTTGGCCATCTCGAAATCTCCGGTCACCTGAATCGCCAGGGTCGGACAGGCCTCGGTACAGAGCCCGCAAAAGATACAACGGCTGAAATTGATGCGGAACCAGGCGGCGTAACGTCGACCATCCTCCCCTTCGGTGGCCTGCATCGAAATACAATCAACCGGGCAGGCGGCGCTACACAGATAACAGGCGACACAGCGTTCCTGCCCGTCGGGGTCACGGGTCAAAATCAGCCGGCCACGGTAGCGCGGCGGCAATTGAGTCCGGACCTCCGGATACTCGATGGTCACCGTCGGACGAAACATATTCCGCAGGGTGATCCAGAAGGGTTCGATGGTCCCCTTGATGTCGCGCCAGATACTCATCCCTGCCTCCAAAGCAAAAAGGCACCGGTCAGTATCACGTTGAGCAGTGACAAAGGAAGCAGGATCTTCCAGCCAAAGTGCATCAGCTGATCGTAACGCAGCCGCGGCAGGGTGCCGCGCACCCAGATGAAGAAGAAACAGACAAACAGAACCTTGATACTGAACCAGACCACCCCCGGCAGAAAGGGGCCCATCCAGCCACCGAGGAAGAAGACCGTCAGCATCGAACCAAGGATAATCAGATTGAGATATTCGGCGACAAAAAAGAGACCGAAGCGCATCCCCGAATATTCGGTGTGAAAACCACCGACCAGTTCATTTTCGGCCTCGGGCAGATCGAAGGGAATCCGCTTGCTCTCGGCAACCGCACTGATCAGAAAGATCAGAAAGGCCAGCGGATTGACCAGGGCGAAGGGCACAGCGGACTGGGCCATGACGATATCGGTCAATGAAAAAGAGCGCGCCAGCATCACCACCGGCACCAGCGCCAACCCCATCGAAAGCTCGTAGCTGATCAACTGTGACAAGCCGCGGATCGCACCGAGCAGTGAATACTTCGAGTTAGAAGCCCAGCCGCCCAGGGCCATACCGTAGACGGCCAGTGACGAGAGGCCCAGAAAGAAGAGTACGCCGATGTTCAGGTCGCAGACCACCAGCGGCACTTGATGGCCAAAGAGGCTGAGCGGTGGGCCGAAGGGGACCACGGCGAAGGTGAGTAGCGCGGTGACTGCCGCCAAACCCGGTGCAAGCATGAACAGCCACCTGTCGGCCTGTGCCGGGATAAAATCTTCCTTGGTCAGCAGTTTGATGAGATCGGCCCACGGCTGCATCGTACCGAAAGGCCCGACCCGATTCGGGCCCGGACGCAGCTGGATCCGACCGAGGATCTTACGCTCGGCGAGTACCAGATAGGCCGCCAGGGTTAACAGGACCATGAAAATCAGGCCCAGTTTAGCAACGATCAGCAGCAATATCACCAGCCACTCAGGCATTGTCACCCTCCGAGTAGATCTGACAGGTGACCGATAACCCGCCCGGGGTAAAGACCTCGAGCGGCGTTCCAGGCAGACAGGGGACCATCAACCGCCCACGCGCCATTTCCGCCTTGAGCTCTAGGGGCAGATGGAAATGCCCTACGGCGGTGCGCAACACGACCTGCTGGCCATCGACAAAACCCCGCTCCGCTGCTTCGGCGGGATGGATCCACAAACAGGGGTGCACTATTCTCGAGGCCAGAGGCCGGCTCAAGCGTGAATGTTGATCACTGCCATACCGCGCAAGAATCGGCAAGAGTTGCAATTCACCCTCTTGCGCCCAGATTTCGACGCGACTCTCCTCAAGAGAGTCTCCGCAATCAGCCAGACGGCGCCCACTATCCCCAGCCTCGAGTCGGTCCAGGTCACGCAAGCAGGGGATTTCTTTGACGATCTGACGACGCAGGCCGAAAAGATCATTTCGATCCTTCAACAGCCACTGCAACAGCTGGACTGCCGAACGCGGCGCCGGACCGGGGGCTGTCTCTTCAAATTGACGCGGAGGATGCCCGCCGCGACCGGTCACCGCCAGTGGAATCCCCGGTTCCAAGACCGGATCGAAAACCTGCATCCGCCCTTCGTTATTGATGAAGGTCCCGGCAGATTCATAGAGGGTCCGGGTCGGCAG
>JAUXIR010000079.1 GCA_030620915.1 Geopsychrobacter sp.
ACCAGCTTAGCTCTACTCTGTGACAGATTACGTCACGATTGCTGGCTGCTGGAGTTTAGTGCATAACCAGATTTTTTTATTCTAAAAACAAGATTAGCCACCAAGGCACCAAGCCCCCCAAGGCAACTCAAACAACAGAAACAAATTGTTGAATCCGCCAGAAAGTTCAATCGCCCTATACCCCCGGGTTCATCCACAAAAGAGCAAAAACCCGAAGTTCTTCTTGGTGGCCTTGGTGCCTTGGTGGCTGACTGGTGTTAGGATCGTTATGAGTTCTTATCCGCAATCTGCAGACCGTCCTTATAGGCATCGGCACACTTCTCACCCAGATTCCAGTATTGACGAATACCACCCAGATAAACAAGGGGGTCGAAGGCGCGCGGATCGATTTCGCCGCTGGCCGAGAAGGCAGAATCAGCGGCGTGGATTTCGACAATCTCGCCCAACAGCAAGCGATAGTCACCCAGCTCAACTTCACGCAGCAGGCGACACTCGACATTCAGGGGCGATTCGGCCAGCAAGGGCACGCCAATCTCAGCTGCGGGCTCAAGGCTTAACCCGGCCCGCTCCAGCTTGTTTTCATTACGCCCCGAACGGATACCGCAATAATCGGCCTCTACTGCCAGGCAGGCCGGCACCATATTAACCACGAATTCACCGCTCTGCAGGATGTTTTCGTAAGTCTTGCGCCCCACATTCAGCGACACCGCCATGGTCGGCGGGGTCTTGCTGACGATCCCGGCCCAGGACGCGGTCATCAGGTTGACCTGACCATCGTCAGCGACGGAACTGATGATGGTTGTCGGCTGCGGAAAGAAGGTCACGCAGGGGCCCAGGGTGCGTTTTTGCATATACAGTTCCTCCAAGATAAAAGAAGAGGGGCGACTCTGACATCGCCCCTGCCCGGTTCAATTTTTGTTATAGCTTCCTGCGCCGCTAAAATCAACTACCAAGCAAGGCTTCAAGGGCACGGAGCAAAACCGTATAGGGATGGAAATTCGTCACCTCGTCGCGTGCAAGCTTTTCGCGCAGGTCACGATAGTTGCGGTATTTATGCTTCTTACTGCGGAAGAAAGCGCGACTGTCCCCGCTGTTTTCAAGCGCAATTTTCTGCACGATACCGAAGATAACATTACGCAGGCTCCCAAGCAGCGCCTCACGTGCGCTGCGATCCCAACTGTTGTGCACCGCCATGGTCTCGACACCGCTAAGCACCTCCTCAGCGGCGAGTTTGTCGATGACCTCAACGCTCAAGCGCACCAGGGGTCCCATCTCAAGCTTGGTCTGATTAACCAGTCGCACCAGCGGCAGGAAGATCCTCAACTGCGGAAGAATGGCGAAGCGCTCGGCAAACAGCCGCGGCAGCGCTGCCGCGATTAATTCATCTTTACGCTCCAGACAGACCTGCCAGGCGGGAGCTGAAAGCACGCTGGGTAGAATCTCGACATACTCGTCAAGCCAGAGATTCAAACGCTGCAGCCCTTTTTCATCCTGAGGCAATTCAAGCTCATGACTGAGGACAAACAGGCAGGAATTGGCGAGAATCTGTTCAAGCTCGAGCAAGAGTCGATACTGCTGCTGACTCGGCATTTTGTTATCGAGGGCAAAAACCGCCTGGCGCATCTCCTCGGCACTCAGCAGATGATCAAGCAACAGATAGCTGTGCGCGACCTTGGATTGGGTGACCCCGGTCAGACGCGCAAGCCGCTGGCAAAAACTGCTGCCGGCTCGGTCGACCACATGATTTGTCATCACCGTCGCGGCAATTTCATTGGCCAACGGATGTTTCTTGAGCATTTCCGGATAACGCTCACGCGCCTGTTGCGGAAAATAGCTATGCAGCAGATTCTCTATGATTGGACCTGACGACAGACCCTCATCGAGCAGGCCACGAAACAGGGCCATCTTGCTATAGGCGAGCAGAACCGAGAGTTCGGGGCGCAAGAGGTTGGCCGGTTGACGTGAACTAACCTCCTTGCGTGACGGTAGGTATTCATCACGTCGATCGAGCAATCCGGAACGACTCAGGCGATCCATCAATTCGAGGTGGGGTTCCACATCGTTCCGGCAGCGAAGCTCGTCGAGGGAGATCGAAAGGGTCTGGGCGTAATTATTGGCCAGCACATCGCGACAGACCGTCTCTTCCATCTCAGCCAACAATGCATAGCCCTCTTCGAGGCTCTTCATCTTGCGCCCGTTGCGCAGGACCTGCAGCAGAATCTTCAGGTTGACTTCATGATCGGAGCTGTCGACCCCGGCCGAGTTATCGACCGCATCGGTGTTCAGCCGCCCACCAAGCGCGGCAAATTCGATGCGTGCGCGTTGAGTCAGGCCCAGATTGCCCCCTTCGCCGATCACCTTGCAGCGCAACTGATTGGCGTCGACCCGCACCCCGTCATTGTGACGATCACCGGCATCGGTATCCTTTTCAGTCGAAGCCTTGATGTAGGTGCCGATGCCAGCATTCCAGAGCAGATCGACATCGGCACATAACAGCAGCTGGATCAGCCCAGGGACGTCGATCGAGCTGTTGCGCACTCCAAGCCACTGCCGCACCTGTGGAGAGAGCGGGATCTCCTTGAGTTCACGGGAAAAGATGCCGCCCCCCGCTGAAATCAGTTCGCGCCGGTAATCGTCCCATGAGGAGCGCGGCAACTGAAAGAGTCGTTTGCGCTCCTTGAATGAGGTGCTCGGGTCGGGATCGGGATCGAGAAAAATATGGCGATGATCGAAGGCGGCCTTAAGGCCGATCTTCTTCGACAGCAGCATGCCGTTGCCGAAGACGTCGCCGCTCATGTCACCGATACCGACAACGCTGAATTGCCGGGTCTGGATATCATGGCCCATTTCACGAAAATGACGCTTCACACCTTCCCAGGCACCCCGCGCAGTGATCCCGAGTTTTTTATGATCGTAGCCATGGGAACCGCCGCTGGCAAAGGCATCGCCCATCCAGAAACCATAGTCATTGCTCACCGCGTTGGCGGTATCGGGCAGATGGGCGGTCCCTTTGTCGGCTGCGACCACCAGATAGGGATCTTCTTCATCGTAGGCAATGATTCCTGCCGGGCGCTCTATCCCCTTGCGGGTTTGATTGTCGGTCAGATCGAGCAAGCCCATCATCAGATGCCGATAGGCATCCTTAACCAGCGGCAGCCCCTCTTCACGGCTGGTGAAGGCGGTCTTAACGATGAAGCCCCCCTTACTGCCGACCGGGACAATCACCGCGTTTTTGGTCATCTGAGCCTTCATCAGGCCGAGAACCTCGGTGCGGAAGTCATCGGGACGATCGGACCAACGGATGCCGCCCCGTGCAACCTTGCCGCCGCGCAGATGGATCCCTTCCATATCGACCGAGTGCACATAAACCTCGAACATCGGGCGGGGTGCCGGCATCTCGAACACACCCAGGGAGCTGATCTTGAGGCTGATAAAGTAGTCGTCCATCTCCCTGCGCTTATAAAACCCGGTGCGCACCGTCGAATCGATCAGATTGAACAGGGTGCGCAAGATCTGGTCTTCATTGCTCTCGGCGACCCTGGACAGGGCTTCGACAAGCTCCATCCGCACCGGCGAGAGCACCAGATCTTCGCGAGCCAGCGGATCGTCCCAGGCTGGACAGGGCTTAAAGCGGCCTTCAAAATAGCGATAAAGGAGTAAGGCAACCTGCGGATTATGGATCAGTGCGTAGGCGACCCTTTTTTTGGTAAAGGTGGTGCCGAGTTGGAAGTAGTAGTTCCGATAGGCGCGAAAAACATCGATCTCCTGCCAGTCGAGACCGGTCAGCAGCAACAACCCATGCAGATAATCATTCTCTACCTGTCCGCGCTCGAGAGCGTCGAGGGTCTCAAGCAACAGGGGCTTGATCCGGGTCATCGGCAGGGCATCTTCACTCTTGGCTCTGATGGCGAAGCTCTTGATGAAAACCTCGCCGCCGGTCGGCCGCACCAGGTAGTCAACCTCTTCAATAACGGTTAAGCCCAGGTTTTCAAGAAAGGGCATCAGATCGTTGAGATAGCTGCGGGTTTTCTTGTAGTACTGCAGGCGGTAATAGCGCTCGTCACCATCAAATGGCCCCCAGAGATCGAAAAACGCCGCTCCTTCGGCTAGGACCCGTTCGACATTGCGTACGTCACGTACGGCAAAGCGTGGATGCAGGCGGGTCTTATACTCAGCATCAAAGGCCTTGTGATAGCGTCGATAAAGCTGCTGTGACGTCTGCTCTGAATCGCGTTCGAGCAGCTGCCTGAACTTACGGCTCCAGGGGAGGGCCAGCCTGGTCAGTCCGTGCTCGAGTTGGATGGTGTCGACACTCAGATTACGTTGCAGGACGCGCAGGCTGACGTGAACGCTCAGGTAGTCGGTCGACAGATGGATGATGCGACTCTCCACCGCCTGTGCCTTGAAATAACGCTTCAGATAATTCTCTATTCTCGTCATCCCCGCGGTTGAATAGAAGCTGCGCGGCATAATCAGCAACAGCGTCAGCCCTGAACCGGACATGTTGGGCGCCACGACAATCTTCACCCCGGACTGGCGGTGCATCTGGACAAAAAACTGCACCATCCTGTGCAGTTCATCGTCACTCATCAGGAAGAGTTCCACCTTGGGGAATGAGTTCAGAATTTCGCGAATCTTACGGTAGTTGTGGCTGGCGGAGAGGATATGCAGATCGCTGAGAACCTTTTCGATCCGGGCGTGCAAAACCGGAATACTCAAGGCAGGCTGATCGGCCTCCTGCTGGGTATAAAACCCCCAGAAGCCCTCTTCAATAACCTCGCCCGACGGCAGGGACTCACGGATCCCGAGATAGGTCAGGCGTTCGAAATGGTGGATGGGGTTGCGTAGCGCACTCTTTTCCAACACCACCGGGCCCGGGGCGGTGGTGCGAGCGGCGAACACATCCTGACGGAGATCGATTGGACCCGGATTTAGTCCGAGGGGATCACTGAACAGGTTGTCGATCCCCTGCTGGCTGTCGGCCAGTTCGACAATTTCCGCTCCCGTTTTTTCCCTGAAGCGACATGAGGCAATAGGCAGGAAGCTGTCGTTGCAGAGCCAACCAAACAGATCGGCATAAGCCTTAAGCTCCTGTCTGTTACTCAGATCGGTCATTCTCTGCAGCAGCGATTGGCGCGAAGCGGAGACCTGCAAACAGGAGTTGATGATCAATTCAACCGCAGCCAGCAGTATCTTCTGCCCACTCTTGGCAAAATGGTTCAACTCGATCCAGACGAGTGATTCGCGCGCGCCCTCCCCTTCGGTTCCGCTAATCGCTACGATTCTGCCATTCTTGCGCGTGACCGCGAGGATCGGATGGCAGACAACGCGAAAGTTGAATGCTTCGCGGTGCAGATACTCCTGGATGCTGGTGAAGATATAATTCGCATCGGGGGCATTGGCTAAAAGAAAGTAGCGCCCTTCAACCTCAAGCGGCAGTAATTTTACCCGAATGGCTTTTTTACGGACCTGCAAAAAGCTGCTGACCGCGTCAAAACTATCAAAAAGTTTGTCGGCACTCAGTCCGCCGCGCAAGGCGTCGGGCACCTGTTGCAGGAGGATCTCAGCCAACGACCTGAGATGGGGATTCTCTTGCGGCGAAATACGCTGGTCAAGTTGACGCAGAAGCTCCGGGATTGGCAAGACCTTGCCGGAATGACCATGGGCAACAAAATTGATCTTCATATGTTCTCCGTAGCTGAGGCAGGGTGAGAAAATATAACTATCCCCTAATGCTATCTAAGGCCTGGCGAGACTGCAAGGGGCGAACAGCGCAAATGTAAAGAAGCTGGGGGCTTAACGCAGTTGATGAAGTGCCTTGGTCAAACGGGAGAAATCAGTCAGATCGAGACTTTCACCACGCCGTGATGGTTCAATCGCAGCGGCAGAAAGACCCCGGTCTACATGGTCACGCGGAAAGCCGCCGGCCATCAGGCTGTTGCGCAGCTGCTTGCGTCTCTGGGTGAAGGCGGCCTTGACCACCTTGGTGAAGAACGCGGGGTCGACCGGATCGACCCTGGGCGCTGCCAGGGGGGTGAACCTGAGAACCAGGGAATCAACCCTGGGCGGAGGTGAAAAAGATTCGGGGCCGACATCAACCACAGCCTCGATATCATACCAGAGCTGACAGAGTACCGAGAGGATACCGTAATCCTTGCACCCGGGTGCGGCGCAAAGACGATCGCCAACCTCCTTCTGGAACATCAGGACCATGCTCGAGAAGAGATGCCGGTTCGCGAGCAGCAAAAAAACCACCTGAGTGGAGATATTATACGGCAGGTTGGCGACCAGATTATAAGGCGGTGAGTTGAGCAATGCCGGCAGGTTGGCCTTTAAGATGTCGCCACTATGGATCAGCAGGCGTGGATTATTCCGCTGCATGAGTCGTGCGATCAGGTCGCGATCGATCTCGAAAACCTCAACCCGAGCGGCGACTTCGAGCAGCCGTTCGGTCAAGACACCGAGGCCGGGTCCGATCTCTACCACCGTATCAGCGGGATCGATATCCGCAGCCTGGATGATTCGGTCGATCACATACTGGTCATTGAGAAAATGCTGGCCAAATTTTTTCTTGGTACGGTAATCCATCGTCATCATTTCTTGGTTCTATTTCGCCGCCGCGGCCAGCGGGGTATCCGCCACAGCCGCATTTCAGGCACAAATTTAAGCGTAACCGTATAGCCGATCACCGCCGCGGCAATGCCGAAGAGCAGACTGCCGAGCGCCAGCGGCAGAACCACCT
>JAUXIR010000097.1 GCA_030620915.1 Geopsychrobacter sp.
ATTCCGCGAGATTGATGGTGATACCAGTTTGCATGCCGCTCGGGAGCAAGGCGGCGCTCGGCAGGACAAGCCGACCTCCAACTTGCGGATTCCACGGGTCGACCCCCGGATTTGCCCGCAACAAATTATCAAAACCGATTCCCAAGCGCCTGGCCAGCTCCATAAGCGTCTCACTGGAAGCGATAATATAATCGCGGTTATGGCCGATGATAATGGTCTCTTCAGTGACAATCATCTCCTGCTTGAGGCGTGGGTACCAAGCCAGACCAGGGGAGGCGATCAACAGCAGAGCCAGCAATGCTTGAACCATCGGTTTACCCATGGCCACAATTATAGCCACCCACAACCAGATTGTCTCCCGTAAACAAAGCGTAGATGTTGAGATCTATCATCCGCTTTAGTCGATGGCAGAGCCCCCTCTGGTCAAAAACACAGCTTGGATCGGCCCATTTGCGAAGAAGTTCAGGAAGTGAAACCAAAGAGTTTTTCGCAACGATTGTGATTACGACCCATGTGAGATACAGAAAAATGCTAACCTGTTCGACATGACAAGATATGCCACAGCCCTCAACGGGCCAAGGGGCTGGCGGGTAATCCTTGAGCAGGCCGGGGGCGTGTTTCCGATTATCACAATCCGCCACATTGAATACAAATGAGCAAACAAAAGGACAGATGCTATGACCAACAACGATATTTTGCGCCGTATTCGCTATGTTTTTGACTTTAACGATTCAAAAATGATTTCGACATTTGGTGCAGCAGGGCATGAGGTCACGCGCGAGCAGATCAGCGCCTGGTTAAAGAAAGAGGACGACCCTGCGTATGTAAAATGTCACGACAGGGAGATGGCGATTTTTCTGAATGGTTTGATTAACAAGAAACGGGGCAAAAAAGAGGGCCCGCAAGCTGAGCCGGAGTCGCGCTTAACCAACAATATCATTTTCATCAAATTGAAAATCGCGTTAAATCTGAAGGCCGAGGATATCATTGCGATGATGGATCTGGCTAACTTCCACATCAGCAAACATGAACTGAGCGCGCTTTTCCGTAAGCCGGGGCATAAGCACTACCGTACCTGCCAGGATCAGATTTTACGTAATTTCCTGCAAGGGATGCAGCTCAAATATCGCCCCGTGAGTGAATCAGGGCCTGAGAACAAATCAGTCCCTGACGCAGAAACTGATTAAATGGAAATCACCCTCCAAGACGACCGCCTCAAGACGCTCACTGAAAAGGTCCAGAGCTATTTCAGGAATGAGCACGAGGATTCCATTGGTGAGTTGAAGGCTTCATTGATAATCGACTTTTTCATCAAGGAACTCGGAGCGGAAATCTACAATCAGGCGATCGGTGATGCCCATGATTTTATGCAGGACAAGCTCATCGATCTGGAACAGATTCTTTATGTACCGGAACAAAAACAAGGGAGACCATGAATAAACTCAGCCGAGCCCTTTTTTTTGCCCTGTTGCTGCTGCCCAGCGGTTGCGCCACCCTGCAGCCAGGCTTTGAAACACCCAGCGTCAGCCTGACCTCATTCCGGCTACTCCCCTCCGAAAATATGGCTCCACGTTTCGAAATCGGCCTGCATGTCATCAATCCCAACCTGGCCCCTCTGCCACTGAAGGGGATCTCCTACAAGGTCATACTCGAAGGATATCAACTGCTGAGCGGCGTGACCAATGACCTGCCGGTCATCCCGGGCTATGGCGAAGGAGATATCATTCTACAAGCCAGCGCAGATCTGTTCAGTGGATTGCGCCTGCTGAGTGAATTGATGACTGAGCCGCGTGAAACCTTCGGCTATGAGCTTGAAGCCAAACTCGATATCGGCCGTATGCTGCCCAGCATCCGGGTTAAGGAGGCAGGTGAAATCCTGCTGCAACGGTCCAGGGCTCGATGATCAGCGCCGAACATACCTGCCCCTGTGGCAGCGATGAGACCTATACCAGCTGCTGCCGGATATTGCACCTGGGTCGGGCAGCACAAACGGCCGAACAACTCATGCGCTCGCGCTACAGTGCGTATGCACTCAAACTCATCGACTATCTGGTTGAGACCACCCACCCCGATCAACGCGTGCCAGACCTTAAAAAAACGATCGCTGAATGGGCTGATCAGGCTGAGTTTTATCGGCTGGAAATCATTTCGACGCGGCAGGGTCAGGTCTCAGACAAAATAGGCAAGGTTGAATTTATCGCGCACTATCGTCAAGGGGGCAAAGAACGGCAGCTGTGCGAATTGTCCCGCTTTAAACGCTATGCAAAACACTGGGTCTATCTGGACGGCGAGATCGGCCCCTAGGCAAAAAAGGAAGAAGGCCCCCATCATTGCAACGAAGGCCTTCCTTTTATCTTCACTAACTTCGCAGTGTCCCCATGGGGAACCTTTTCCCGGCTTAGATGTGCCGGGTTACTGTTCGGTTTACTGTAATCGTGTCTCCCAGATGGTCAGGTGGCTCAGAGACTGGCATAAAGTCTTCCTCCTTTACGTTTGGGTTGATCTAACAATAACACAAATCGTGCGGCGCGAGAGTCCCCCTGTTATACTAATTTTTCCTCCGAAGAGCCTATGCTGCCGAGACGCGGGTTTATTCTCCGGCTGTTATCAGCTCTGCGGGCTCACTGGCAACAGGAGACCCCATGAGCAGTTATTGCGATGCAGCCCCCGGCCATCCCTGGCACGGCCCCTATCATGACACCGAATACGGCTTCCCCCTGCGCGACGATCATCTGCTGTTTGAACGACTGGTACTTGAGATCAATCAGGCCGGATTATCATGGCTGACGATTTTAAAAAAGAAGGATAACTTTCGGCGCGCCTTCGAGGAATTCGATATTGATCGGGTCGCCGCATACGGTGAAGAGGAGCGCCAGCGCCTGCTCGCCGATGCCGGAATTATCCGTAATAGGTTGAAGGTCGACGCAACAATCGCAAACGCGCAACGCCTGGTAACACTGCGCACTGAATATGGCAGTTTTGCCGCCTGGCTCGATCAGCACCATCCTCTCCCCAAACAGGAATGGGTTAAGCTATTCAAGCAAACCTTTCGCTTCACAGGTGGAGAGATCACTGGTGAATTCCTGTTGAGTACCGGCTACCTCCCTGGTGCGCATCAAGTGAATTGCCCGATTTTTCAGGAAGTTATAACGCATAATCCGCCATGGACACTTGTAGAACAAAATTAAATGTAAATAAAATCTAGCCGCTTGATTAAAAATAATTGACTAAATTAATATCAAAATATAGGTTATTCCGAAATCAACTCCACGGATGGAGATAAAGTTTCCCACGGAAGGTTCCTATTATGGCGATCAAGAATATTCTGCTGCCTGAATATAATTTCGTGTACACCTATTACTGCGGAAGCATTGACGACATCCAGGTTCGGGCCTACGCGGACCGACTCAAGAACCAGCTTGCCGAACTTAAAAGCTATTGTGAAATCATTGATTTTTCGCGCAACGTAGATTTCAGCAAACTGAGTTCCGAGACTCTGAACAAAGCAGGTGCCCTCGAAAAAGAACGCCCCAATACCGGAACCGGGCCTCTAGCCATCCTGGTCCTTGACCCCCTGACATACGGATTGGCTCGCACCTATTCGACCTTCGCCAGCGATTTTCGCACCAACGTTCTTATCTCTTACAGCCTTGAAGACGGTATCGCCTTCATGGGTCTTAACGACCAGCAGAACCTGCAGATTAAGAACGTCATCAATCAGACCAATACCGGGACATGTGAGCCCTCCTCTGCCGTTCAACTCGGGTTCAACTTCCCCCCCGACAAATAGGCGGTACGGCCCACCGGCCGAAAACGGCAGCATATCAATCAAACTTTATTAATTCTTCCCCAAAAAAAAAATTCCTGCTAAACTTCCTACCTAATCATTAAAAGAAACAAAGGAGGAGCACGATGTCGATGAAAAGCCTCTGGGGCGAAATACCCAACATTGAAGATATCAAGACCCCAAGTTCCATGCTAGCCGAGCAGGGGAAAATGCTCAGTGAAGTAACAAATGGGCGCCTGCAGGGTCAAGTCAAGAAAATCCAGAGCAACAACATGTTCACCTACGAACTTTCAGTCGTGGTTCCAGCCCTGGCCAACTACTCACAAAAAATCCTCAAGGTTGTCCACGATCTGACGATCTACCCGGTGATGCTCTCCCACGAGCAATCAGGCAAGGAGTACACCGCCAAAAACGATATTGAATTCATGGAGTACCTCGGCGAGATCCTTTCATCCGACGAGAACCGCTTGATCATCTCCGGCCTCAACGCCCAGGTTCGGCTTGCTGAAGAGGACTGAAAAAAGCGGCTATGAAGCAGATGAACGACAGAGCCCGACACCTTAAGTACACCGGGCTCTGTCAGTTCCCGCCCGCCCGACATCGCGTTATCACCTGTCCTATTTTTCCAATATAGTCAAAAAAAACTGACCCACACGGCAACGCTCAACCTTGCCGGCGACCAACCCTTCGAAAGGATCCGCGTCAAGGTCAAAGATGGTGAGATCGTCATCCCCATATTTTTTCTACTCAGCTATTACTGATTTTTAGCAGACCGGCCGCCTGACCGAGGCGCTGAAAAGATCTCTGGATCGGTGACTCCGGCTGTGCTAATTTGTATACAGTGGACAGTTCAGAGGTCCGAACAGCTAGTAATTCTCGCCGCCTGCAGTCTTGGCGGTGTTCCATTTTGATCATTGGAGGAGTAGCAAATGACTGAAAAAGACCTGAAAGGTGCCTTGCTCAAGGCGATCCAGACCGAGAAAGATGCGATGGATTTCTACGGCATGGGTGCCGGCAAGATTTTTGATGAAAGGGCCAAGGCGACCTTCGAACTGCGGGCCCGCGAGGAACGCCAGCATGCCCTTTCATTCTATAACGCTTACAAGGATAATGATCTGCCGTCCTTCGATGAGATGATGGCTGTGCCTCCCGCTACCGATTCCTGCTGGTACCTTGCACTGCAAAAAGCGATGCTCAGTGAATTTGATGAGCGCCTCGCACTGGAGCTGGCGATCGAGCAGGAAGATCTGCTGGCGCAAGAACTCCTGGCGACAGCCGAAACGATTGACGATCCTGAGATCAAGCAGGTCTACCTGACCAATGCCGCCTCGACCCATCACCACCTCGAATTGGTCGAGGCTGACTACAAGGCGATGCTCGGTATGAGTTGAATGAGGCCCGTTGCAAAAAGTATCCGCTTAAAAAAAGCCGCGACCTCCGCCAGGAGGTTGCGGCTTTTTTCTTGCCAGTCTCTTTGCACCCAGCTAAATTAAAGAAGTTTTTAATCTCTTTTCCCAACTGGATCCTGCATGCCGGTAGATGCCTACCTCATCGTCGAGCAACAAAGCAGCCCCACCGCTGAAATGCCGGAGCTGCTCAAGGAGTTGGCCTCACGACATGGCCTTGACGGCTACAGCTGTCGCCAGTTGCTGCTCGGGCAGGCAGAGGCCCTCCTCACCAAGGGGCCGGCTACCAAGCTGACAGAGATCAAACAGACTCTTTCCGGCTACGATTTTCGCGGCCATCTCATCACACCGAGTCCGCTCCTCTTTGCACCCTTCATGCTGACACGCGTCGAAATCAACGCACAGGAATTGAAGTTCTTCGGGCGCGAAAAATCACTGGTCGTTCCGCGAGGCTCACGACTGCTGATATTTCTGGCCGAACTGTCCGGAAGTCTGGTCGAGCGTAACCTGAGCCAGATCCTTTCCGCCCATCGCTACACCGGCAACATTGAAAACGCTGAGCTGCCCCGGGACAAGTGGCAACGCACAATTTTGCAAGGCCGACCCGTCCTCGATATCTACCTGCTGGACGAGCAGGGCAACCCGGCAGGAGCAGTTCGTGCCTTTCCGGGGAAGTTTGACCACCGCAGCCTCGGTGAACGTGCAACCCTGAGCGCCAAGCTGAACCTGCTCAAACTGATCGAATTGACTCTGGAATATGCCGGACAACATCGAATCGATATGCGCTTCGGCCTCTCGCCCTTGCCCGGTGCCAATCTGCGTACCGCTAAAGATAACGACCTCGAAGGCCTTAAGAAAAACCTGCGTTGCCTGACCCGTTATGCCTGGTTACAAACCGACATCGATTGTCAGCGTGAGCAGCCGGTTCAAGATTCGGCTGCGGAAGCAATTGCCATCGCAACCACTGGTCTGCTCAGCGCAATCCAGCCCGAATTAGCGGCCAGTCTACCCATGCAGCAGGCAGTTATTTCTGAGCTAACCGGGAAGATCGGTGCAACTGCTGAGGCTTCTGAGACAAAGGGCTCGGTCGCAAGCCGACCCCAGACCCTACC
>JAUXIR010000376.1 GCA_030620915.1 Geopsychrobacter sp.
GCACCCATGCCGTAGAGCACCCCGAAGTTGATGGTCTTGGCCTGGCGACGCATCTCGTCAGTGACCATGCCGGGGAAGACATTGAAAATTTCGCTGGCGGTGCGGCGATGGATATCATCTCCGGCAGCGAAGCTCTCCTTCAAGGCCTCAACATCCGCGATATGCGCCATCACGCGCAGTTCGATCTGCGAGTAATCGGCCGCCAACAGCAGGTTCCCCTCGGCCGGTAAAAAGGCTTCACGGATGCGCCGTCCTTCGACGCTGCGAATCGGGATATTCTGCAGATTCGGCTCACTCGACGACAGGCGCCCGGTGGCGGTAACGGCCTGGTTGAAGCTGGTATGAATCCGTCCGCTGGCCGGATTGATCAACTGCGGCAGAGCATCGGTATAGGTGCTGATGAGCTTGGCGAGGGAGCGATACTCCAGAATTTTTGAGGCAATCTCGTGCTCTTCGGCCAGGGTCGTCAGCACATCAACGTTGGTCGACCAACCGGTCTTGGTCTTCGGGCCGCGCGGCAGGCCAAGCTTTTCGAACAGAATCTCGCCCATCTGCTTGGGCGAATTGATATTGAAGGGTCCACCGGACAGGCCATGGATTTCGCCCTCGAGCCGCAGCAGTTTCTCGCCCATTTCAGCGGAAAGACCGGCCAAAAATGTAGCATCGACCCGTACCCCCTGCCACTCCATCCGCGTCAACACATCAACCAGCGGCATCTCGATCTCACGGTAGAGCTTTTCGGCGCCGCTCGCCGGCAGTTCGGCTAAGAGTTTTTCGGCGATTTGCCAGGTGATATCCGCATCCTCGGCCGCATAAATCGCAGCCTTTTCGACCTCGACCTCGGCGAATCCGATCTGCTTCTGACCACTGCCGGTCAACTCTGTATAGGGGATCATACGATGGTTCAGATGATCACTGGCCAAGGCATCGAGCCCGTGGGACTTGGCCTCGGGATGGGTCAGGTAGGAGAGCACCATGGTGTCATCGACAATACCGGCCAACTCGATTCCGGCATTGCGCAGCACCAGGGCATCATATTTGATGTTCTGGCCGACCTTGGCGATCCTGCCATCCTCGAGCAACGGTCGCAACTTCTCCAGTACCAGTTTGAGGTCCAACTGCTGTGGTACGCCGAGATAGAGATGACCGACCGGCAGATACCAGCCGCTGCCGGCGGCCAGTGAAAATGAAAGCCCGACCAGTTCGGCTTGCACCGCCTTCAGACTGGTGGTCTCGGTATCGAAGGCGAAGCGACCGGCGGCCCGTAGCTGCGCGATCATCGCATCGAGATCGGTCTCGGTTGTCACCGTCTGATAGTCACCGGCGGCGGCGCTGCGCTCGGCAACCTTGTCGTCTACGGCGAGATCCTTGAGCAACTGATGAAACTCAAGCCGCGTATAGAGTTCGGCCAATTGCTCATTATCCGGCGCACAAATCGCCAGATCAGCATAATCGATCTCGACCGGCAGGTCGTAAACCAGATCGGCCAGCTTACGCGACAGACGGGCCTGGTCGGCGAATTCGCGCAGGTTCTCCTGGCGCTTCTTGCCCTTGACCTGGTCAATATTAACCAGCAGATTCTCGATATCACCAAACTCCTGGATCAGAGCACTGGCGGTCTTCTCGCCGATCCCCGGCACTCCGGGGATATTGTCCGAGGTGTCCCCGGCCAAGCCCAGCACCTCAAGTACCTGCCGCGGCGGCACCCCGAAGCGCTCGATCACCTCGGCTTCACGTGAACGCTTGTCCTTCATGGTGTCGAGCAGACTGACCCGCTCGCTGACAATCTGCATCAGGTCCTTATCACCGGTCACCACCGTGACATCCATCCCCAGGGCGGCATAACGCCTGGCCAGGGTGGCAATGATGTCATCGGCCTCATAGCCCTGCAGTTCGAGCAGCGGCAGGTTAAAGGCACGCACCATCTCTTTGATCAGTGGAATCTGCGGCACCAGATCCTCCGGCATCGCCGAACGGTTGGCTTTGTACTCGGGATAGAGTTCCTTACGGAAGGTCGGCCCCTTGGCGTCGAAAATCATCGCCAGGTGGTCGGGCTGTTCCTGCTTGATCAGGGTCTGCAGCATCTTGGTGAAACCGTAAACCGCGTTGGTCGCCTCCCCCTTGCTGTTCGACAGGTGACGGATGGCGTAATAGGCGCGATAGATATAGCTGGAACCATCGACCAGATAGAGATTTCCGTGGGACGTTGACATATAGGCCTCATTGTAAATAGTGCGTGCAGCAAGGGGGAAGAATCGGTCGCATTATTCCATAGAAGCCATGCAAGCGAAACCCTTAGGAGGCCGGCAACACAACATAAATGGCACATGTCCCAGCGGCTTTCCCCCGAAGCAATTTAATACTTTCAAATCCCCACACCCGGCCACCAAGCCCACCCTTTCATTAAAGAAAACCATCAATAAGAGACCTAGAAGCCAATACACAACCAAGCAGGTAACAATTAAGCCCTTAATATGTAAGGCTTTTCTAGCTCATGGAAATAATAAATTATGTCTAA
>JAUXIR010000236.1 GCA_030620915.1 Geopsychrobacter sp.
GTCAAAGCAAATTGTCGACCGATCGTGATGAAGCCGATCAGGTTGAAATTCTCTCCGGGGTTGAAAATGGATTGACCCTCGGCTCCCCCATCGGCTTGCTGGTCCGCAACAAGGATCAACGCCCGCAGGATTATGGCTCAATGGTCAAGATTCCGCGCCCGTCCCATGCCGACCTGACCTATCGCCAGAAATACGGCATTCATGCTTCAAGTGGTGGTGGCCGTTCCAGCGCGCGTGAAACCATCGGCCGGGTTGCGGCGGGCGCCATCGCCGAAAAATATCTCGCCCAGCAATACGGTATCGAAATTGTCGCCTGGGTCAGTTCGGTGGGACATGTTGATGCGCAGGCCGTCGACCTTTCCAGCGTTAGCCGCGAGCTGGTCGATGCCAATGATGTCCGCTGCCCGGACCAGGCCGCCGCACAACAGATGTCCGAACAGATCCTTGCCGCCCGTGCGGACAAAGATTCGATCGGTGGGGTTCTGACCTGCGTCTGTCGTAACCTGCCCGCCGGCCTTGGCGAGCCCGCCTTCGATCGTCTGGAGGCTCGCTTGGCCCATGCCATGCTGTCGATTCCGGCCACCAAGGGATTTGAGATCGGCTCCGGTTTTGCCGGCGCAACCATGCGTGGCTCGGCCCACAACGATCTTTACACTCTCAAGAACGGGCGTCTCGGCACCCTGACCAACCGCAGCGGTGGCGTGCAAGGTGGGATTTCAAACGCCGAAGATGTCTATTTCAGGGTCGCCTTCAAGCCCCCCGCGACCATTGGTCAGGCTCAGCAGACCGTCGATTATCAGGGACAGGCAGCAACCCTTGAGGCCAAGGGACGTCATGACCCCTGCGTGGTCCCGCGTGCCGTGCCGATCGTTGAATCGATGGCGGCCCTGGTGATCGCCGATCTGGCCCTGATCCAGAAGATGCGCCAACCCCTCTGATCTTTTAATCTTTCATAAGCTCTGGAGTTTTCTATGCGCCTGTTATCACTGATTATCTTGTCATTGCTTATCTGGGCCGCGCCCTCTTTCGGCGGGGTTGTGAAACTGCGGGAATTAAAAACCCTGCAACTCGATTCCACCCCGAAACAGGTCACCAGCACCGCTGATGGCCGTCGGCTCTATGTCCTGACAGAGGACAGCCAGATTCTGATCTATAGCCTTGGCGGCGAGTTGCAAGGCAAGGTCGCGGTCGACCCGGATATCGATCAAATCAGCCCCCTGGGACCCCAACACCTGCTGCTGCAAAAAAATGCCCTGAAACAGGCGGTGGTGGCGATGCTCGAAATTTCACAACAGATCGATATCAGTAACTCTCCCATCCTCGGTGACGAGACCGCCCCGGTGACGATTGCGATCTACGATGATTTCGAGTGCCCCTACTGCGCCAAATCGGTGCCCCTGCTGAAGCAGGTGCTTGAAAAATACCAGGGCCGCGTCAAAATGGCGTTCAAGAACTTCCCGCTCAGCAGCCATCGCAACGCGCGCAACGCCGCCTTGACCGCACTCGCCGCGAACCAGCAGGGTAAATTCTGGGAGGTTCACGATCTCCTTTTCGAAAATTACAACAGCCTCAATCCGAAAAAAATCGATGATCTGGCCGCCCAGACCGGGCTCGATATGGAACAGTTGAAAAAAGATCGGGTCGACCCCCGACTGAGCGCGTTAATCACCGGCGACATCAAAGAAGGCACGGCCATCGGAGTTCGCGGCACACCGACAGTCTTCATCAATGGCAGATTACTCCAGGAGCGCAGCATGGCCGGATTCACCCGCCTGATTGAGGAAGAATTGCGTCAGGCTGCGCCGCCACAGGCAGAACCTCAATAACAGATGCTGCCCCTGAATCTGACCTTTGTCGGCAGCGGCGATGCATTTTCAAGCGGAGGTCGTCTGCAGAGCGGCATTTTTATCGAGCAGCAGGCCCGGGGTCTGCTGCTCGATTGCGGGACAACCCTGCTCGCCGGTCTGCAGCGTTGCGGATTAAAGACAAACCAGATCGACGTCGTTGCTATTTCCCACCTGCACGGCGACCATTTTGGCGGTATCCCATTTTTGTTGCTGGATGCCCTGTTTGTCAGCAAAAGGAACAAACCCTTACACATCTTCGGACCAGCCGGCACTGAAAGCCGCGTCGCCGATCTCTGCAGCGCCCTTTACCCCGGCACCCTGGACGGGCCCTTCCCCTTTGCAGTCGAATATCACCTGCTCGATCATCAAAAAACCATAAGCCATGATTTCTTTACCATCTCAAGCTGTGCCGTCAGTCATGGTCGGCAGTCTGCCGCCTGCGCCCTGCGGATTGAAATGGCAGATCGGGCCATCGCCTACTCCGGCGATACCCAATGGGACGACTCCTTGATTGAGCTGGCCAAGGGGACCGATCTTTTCATCTGTGAGTGTTGCAACTACGATGAACCGAGCCCGAGCCATCTCGACTATCTGACCCTCAAGCAACATCTGGCCGAGCTGGCGACAGCCCGCATCATCCTGACTCACACCGGTCCGATGATCGACAAGAACCGCCGATCCATCGAACTTGAGATAGCCGGCGACGGCCTGCAGCTACAGCTTTAAAGCTCATCTTCCGGCATAAACCATTCAACCGCCAGCCCGAGCGGAATCGCCAGCAGCAGGGTGAGTCCACCACGCACCAGCGTAAAGGGCAGGCCAAGAAACTCGGCCTCGATCGGCAACATCTGTGGCTTCAGGGCGTAGGCCGCCAGAACAATCGCAACCACCGCCCAGCGTGCCCCAAGCCGTCGCAGGCTCATCAGCAGCGGAAAGATGACATAAGCCGGTCCGATCAGCAGCGCCCCACATCCGACGGCGATCAGTAAACCCTTGAACCCGGCCTCACGCCCGAGAACAGCCGCGATCATCTCTCGGCCAATCCAGACCTGAATCAGTCCGACCAGGGCAAAAACCGCAACAATCAGTAGCGTCACCGAGAGAAAAAGACTGAGCCCGGCGTGCAATGCGGCTGAGGCCTTCTGCGGTGCGGCCATCCAGGCCCAGAGGTAAATGAGGCTCACCAGCCAGAGCATGCGCTGCTGCTTGATCCAGCCAATAATTGATCCAAATCGACTCACAACAAGCCTCCGAGCAACAGACCGGAAAAGAGCGCCGCCCCCAGGGTCAGCCCATTGCGCAGCAGGGCAAATCGCCAACTGAAAATTCCGGCCTCAAACGGCAGAGTGACCACCCCGACAGAGATCCATGACATGATGAAGGCCGCCACCGCAGGTGGCCAGGCACCGTTGGACAACAGGGAGCCAGCTATCGGATAGGATGCCAGTGGCGGGCCGATCGAGATGGCACCGACCAGGCCGCCAGTCAGCAGAGCAGCGGCCCGGTTCGCCTTTCCGAGCACAGATTCAATCATCTCCGGCGGCAGAAACTCCTGAAACAGTCCGACCAGGGCGAAGATCGCAACAAGCAGCGGAAGCAGGTTCAGCAAAGAGGCTGCGCCGGTTTTAATTGCGTTTTGCGCCTTGTGCGCATCGCGCCTGAAGGCCCAAAGATAGGTCAGACCAACCAAAAACAGATAGATCAGCCCGATACTTCTGATTCCCATAAGACCCTTCTATTTTAACAAACCACTGAGATGGCGAGCCATCAACTATAGATGAAAACCGCTGTTGACAGCTGAAACATTTCAGGTATAATCTCGACCAAATTAGTAACATATCAGCCCATTATCCCCTTGATTAAGGAGTAAATTCCGATGCAAAGATTTGTCTGCACCATCTGCGGTTATGTTCATGACGGTGACTCGGCCCCCGATTGCTGTCCGCAGTGTAAGGCAGCTGCCAACAAATTTACCGAAATGCAAGCCGATGCCAACCTGGCCTGGGCCGATGAGCACCGCATCGGTGTCGCCAAAGACGTTGATCCGGAGATCCTTGA
>JAUXIR010000167.1 GCA_030620915.1 Geopsychrobacter sp.
CTCCGGCGCCCTCACGGTGATGTGCTCAATCACGACCAGGTCGCCAGAGAGCGAATCAAGATCGATCTGTGTTGCAATTTCACCGAGAGAAAACACCTGCGGCGAGGTAAATCCCTGCGGATTACCGACTGTCAATCCACTGATCGCTCCAGAGCCATCCCGCAACACAATCTTTACCTTGTTCACCCTGACTGCAGTCTGTGTCGCCTCCGAGCCATAGGTTTCGATGGCCGACTTGACCAGATCATCGAGATTTGACAGCAGGAAGTAAACTCCGCCGCCGATGGTTATCAATAAAACCAGAACCGCGCCCAGAACTACTTTTTTCATGATGTCCCTCTCTCTTTTTTGTTCTGCGTAAAATATCGTCCATATTACTTAATACTCGGCACAAATATAACACAGGCACAGGACGCGAAGGTGCAAGGCGCGCATATTGCGCTCGATCCAAAAAGACCAAAAGAGCACAGCGACAACACCCAAACAAATCAGTAATTACGCCAGAACATCGGCCTTGGCGCATTGGCCAGATAGGCGCCCACAACCACCAGGGCACCACCGCCGAGCAGGGAGAGGTCCAGCGGTTCGCCCAACAACAGCGTCGCGAGCAGCACGCCATTGACCGGCACAAAATTGATAAATACGGCGGCGCGCGAAGGGCCAATCTGCTGGATGCCCTCGAAATACCAGAGGAAGCCGATCACCGTACCGAACAGGCCCAGATAGCCGATGCTCAGCCAGGCCGACCAAGAGAACCCGAGTGCTTCAGTCAGACTGCCATAGATCAGGGCCGGGACCAGCAACAGGAGCGTGCCCGCCATGGACGACCAACAGACCGCCGCCAACGGGGAAAGCCCGCGCATCGCCGATTTACCGATGATTGAATAGAGCGTCCAGGAGAGGACGCAGCCGAAAATAAACAGCTCACCCCGCCCCAGTCCACCGCTAAAGATCAGCGCGGGATGACCTTTGGTGATGACCACCAGCGCGCCGAGCACCGAGAGCGGAATACCGATGATCCTGCTCAGGGGTAAAACCTCTCTGTAGATCAAGGCCGAGCAGAGCGTAATCGCCACCGGATTCAGGGCGATGATCAGCGCGGCACGACCGGCACCGACCAGGGTCAGACCGTTAAAGAAGAACAGATTGTAAGTGAATATTCCGCTCAGTCCAAGCCCGAAAACCGCCAGCGACTGACGTAGACTGAGCCTGTGCAACCGCCCCTCCAGCCGCCAGACGGCTAACAACAGGATAGTCGAAGCGATTAAAAAACGAAAAAATGCAGAGGAGACAGGCTGGACATTTCCCGCCAGAAAGCGGCCGGCGACAAAGGTCCCACCCCAGAAAAATGCCACAGCAAAAAGTTTCAGATAGGTTTTCAATCCATCCCCCTAGGAGGCAGTCGAACTATCCATGAACCAACTGCAAATCAGGCTGTCTGGCCCATATTTCAGCTCCTTTTCGGCCCATAGCTATGGCTATGAGCTCTCAAACGACCCAAAATCTGGTCTCAAACTTCCAAATTTTCGTTATGGTCCGAATAGTCCAACAGCCTCCTAAAAAAAAATCACTCATGATTTTGTCGAGCAGATAACTCCCAGCTCTTAAGTCGTCAACCTGGGGAGCTTGCAACCGCACTCGTGCGTGAACTGAGGCGATAACGACTGCCGGGATGAATCAGGTACGCACAGCTGACCAGTCGCTCATTTGACCAGGTGCGGCGCTTGACCAGCAGACAGGGTTCGTGGCTGTCGATGCCAAGCAATTCCTGCACCCGCGCATCGGGCGCAACCGCCTCGACGATGTGCTCCAGTTCCGAAAGCGGAAAAGCACTGCTCAGGTATTGACTCGGCGTGCTACGCGAAAAATCCTGTTGCAGATAATCGGGTACAATCTGCGCGTTGACATAGCGGTCTTCCAGCTGGAGCGGCACGCCATTTTCGAAGTGCACCAGCAGCGAGTGGAAGACCGTCGCGCCGGGTTGCAGACCGAGGCGTCCAGCGATGAGCTGGTCGGCGATGACCGTTTCCAGACTGTGCAGCAGGTTGCTATAGACGTGGTGACGGGCACGCACCTCGTCAGCGATGTTACGGATCTCGAGCAGTGGTGATTCGGCCTGGATATCGCTGACAAAAGTCCCGACCCCCTGCCGACGAATAAGAATCCCTTCACCAACCAGTTCACGCAGGGCTCGGTTGACCGTCATGCGGCTGACCTCAAACATCCGAGTCAATTGCTGTTCGGTCGGCACCCGTGACTTGGGGAGATAGACGCCCTCGCGAATCTGCCGGTAGATAAATTCCTTGATCGCTTGATAGCGTGGCTGTGCCATTTTCGTCTGATCCATCCTCACCGCTCCTCATCCCGGTCAAAAAAATAAACAAGCTCTCTTGTCATATTGTCTAGCATTGTATATACAATAGAAGCAGAAGGCAAAAGGAAAGAGCGTTACAACCTGAAAGAAGGTTAGCCACCAAGGCACAAAGGACACCAAGAAAGACATTTTAACGGAGAGGCGCCGAGAGGGAGAGAACGCTGAGAAATGCAAGATCGGGTTTATATTTAAAACTCAGGAATAGATTTTGTTCTTCTCTCCACCTCTGCTCCTCTCCGTCTCTGCGTTAAAAAAACCTTTAATCTTTTGATGTCTTGGTGGCCGCATTGCCCTTAGCGCGGAAGGCAGACCCAATGCTCAACATCTGGCAACAGTGCGAACGGATCTGGATCAATGCCCGACTGGCGACCATGGACCCACAGATTCCCGGACCCTACGGGATCTTAGAGCAGGGGGCCATCGGCATCCGCAAGGGACGCATTCAGGCCCTGACGCCGATGGCTCAGCTGGATCTGGATGCCCTTCCCGCGCAGTTGAGCGATGCACAGGGCGGCTGGCTGACCCCGGGGCTGATCGACAGCCACACCCACCTGGTCTACGGCGGCCAGCGCAGTGCGGAATTCACCCAGCGTCTCGCGGGAGAGAGCTACGCCGAGATCGCCCGCGCCGGCGGCGGTATCCTCGCCACGGTCGCTGCGACCCGCGCCTTGAGTCAACAACAGCTGACCGATCTGGCCCGGCCGCGCCTGGCCGCCCTGGTCGCCGAAGGGGTGACGACGGTCGAAATAAAATCGGGCTATGGCTTGAGTATCGCCGACGAACTGAAGATGCTGCGCGCCGCTCGTTCCCTGGGCGACGAACTGCCGGTGCGCATCCGCACCACCCTGCTGGCCGCCCATGCGATCCCGCCCGAATATCGCTCCGAGTCCGACGCCTATGTTGCGCTGATATGTGACGAGCTGCTGCCCCAGGTGGTCGCCGAAGGTCTGGCCGAAGCGATGGATGTCTTCTGCGAGGAGATCGCCTTCAGTCCGGCTCAGACCGAGCGCTTGCTAGAGGCCGCGAAAATGCATGGTCTGGGTATCAAACTACATGCCGAACAGCTCTCCAACAGCGGGGCTTCTCTCTTGGGCGCGTCCTACGGAGCCTGGTCGGTCGATCATCTTGAGCATCTGGATGCCGCCGCAATTGCCGCCCTCAAACAGGCCGGAACGGTCGCTACCCTGCTGCCGGGCGCCTTCTACTTTCTGCATGAGACCCGTCTGCCGCCGATCGAGCGGCTCCGCGAACAGCAGGTGCAGATGGCGCTTGCGACCGATCTCAATCCGGGCAGTTCGCCACTCGCCTCGTTGCGCCTGATGATGAACATGGGCTGCGTGCTGTTCGGACTTTCACCGGCGGAAGCCCTGGCCGGCGTCACCCGCCATGCTGCCTGCGCCCTCGGCTTGGGCGACCAAATCGGCATCCTGGCGCCCGGCTACCGGGCCGACATGCTGCTCTGGGATATCGACCACCCGGATCAACTCGCGGCCGAAGTCGGCACCTTTGCACCGCATCAACGTATCTTCGGCGGGGAGATCTGCCATGTATAAACAAGTCGACATGAGCCTCTGGCAGGGACGCAGCGATACTGCAGAGGGGGCGGATGCCCAGCGCTGGCATCAACAGGTTCAGCCCTACCGGCAGGAGAGCGCGCCGGGCCAGGTGCTGCTCGGAATCTGCAGTGATATAGGGGTCCAGCGTAACCAGGGACGCACCGGAGCTGCCGCCGGTCCCGACGCCATCCGCCGCGCCCTTGCCGGGCAGGCCTGGCATCTGGACGGCCCGCTCTACGACAGCGGCAACCTGATTCTGACCGACGACAATCTGGAAAAATTTCAGGAGGAGCAAAGCTATCTGGTCGCCGCCCTGCTCAACGCCGGTCATTTCCCGCTGCTGCTCGGCGGCGGCCATGAAATCGCCTACGGCAGCGGATCGGGTCTGCGGCGTCACCTGAAAGGGACCTGCGACGCCGGGCGGATCGGGATCATCAACTGCGACGCCCATTTCGACCTGCGCAGCGACTCCCGTGCCAGTTCAGGAACCCCCTTTGCCCAACTGGCCGCCGACGCAGAAGAAGACGCGCAGCCGTTCGCTTACCTCTGCCTCGGCATCAGCCGACCAGCCAACAGCGCGGCCCTTTTCCGCCGCGCCGCCGAGCTCAAGACGCTGGTGGTCGAGGATTACGAACTGGTGCCCTGGAATCTCGCCCCGGTCGAGGCCAGCTTAAATCGGTTTATCGAGCGGTGCGACGCGCTCTATCTGAGCATCGACCTGGATGTGTTGCCGGCCGCCATCGCCCCCGGAGTCAGTGCTCCGGCCGCACGCGGGATCGCGCTGGAGATCCTTGAACACCTGCTGGCACATATCCGCACCCAGGCCGGGCCAAAGCTGCGCCTGGCCGATATTGCCGAATACAACCCGACTCATGATATTGACAGCCGTACCGCGAAACTGGCCGCCAGACTCTGCCACCTGTTGCTGTGCCGTACAGTAGAACTGAACTAATAACCCCGAAGAAGATTGCCACCAAGGCACCAAGAAAACTATTGACTGCAATAAACCA
>JAUXIR010000338.1 GCA_030620915.1 Geopsychrobacter sp.
GTTCGAGGTTCGAGATCAGCTTGTCATAGAGCGAACACCGGTCGGCGATGATCACCACCGGCATGTTCTCGTCGATTAGCGCGATGGGACCGCGCTTCATCTCCCCCGCGGCGTACCCCTCGGCGTGGATGTAGGAGATCTCCTTGAGTTTGATCGCGCCCTCAAGGGCAATCGGATACTGGTTACCGCGTCCCAGATAGAGAAAATCACGCGCACTCGCCAGTTCGCGGGCAATCTTTTCGATCTCAGCATCGAGCTCAAGACAGCTCTCCAGCAGACGCGGCAGGGTCAGGAGCGCCAGCATCTTCTGGCGACAATCCTCGGCACTCAGGGTATTGCGCACCCGTCCCAGGCGCAGCGCAAAGAGCA
The DNA here is from genome assembly GCA_030620915.1 of Geopsychrobacter sp. Classification (GTDB taxonomy): domain Bacteria; phylum Desulfobacterota; class Desulfuromonadia; order Desulfuromonadales; family Geopsychrobacteraceae; genus Geopsychrobacter. Next base: position 370 of record JAUXIR010000338.1, read on the forward strand.
AGAGTGCGACCAACTGGGTGGTAAAGGCCTTGGTCGAGGCGACGCCGATCTCGGGGCCGGCATGGGTATAGATCACCCCGTCACTCTCGCGCGCAATCGAGGAATCGAGCACATTGCAGACACACACAACCTTGCCCCCCTTGCCACGAACTTCACGCAGGGCGGCCAGGGTATCGGCAGTTTCTCCGCTCTGGCTGATCAGAACCGTCAGGGTCTTGTCGTTGACGATCGGATCGCGGTAGCGAAACTCGCTGGCAATATCGACCTCGACCGGGATGCGACAGAGCTTCTCCAGGTAAAACTTACCGACCAGTGCCGCATGCCAGCTGGTTCCACAGGCAATGATGAAAATCTTCTCCATCCCAGCCAGCTGCTGATCGTCAAGCCTGAGCCCTTCGAGGTAGATATCTCCCTCATCCTCACGCAGGCGACCGGCAATGGTATCGGCGATCGCACGCGGCTGCTCGTAGATCTCCTTGAGCATGAAGTGCTTGTAGCCGCCCTTTTCGGCCATCAGCGGACTCCAGGTGATGGTCTTCTCCTCTTTTTCGAGGGTTTTGCCGTCCAGATCGCTAAAGCGTATCCCCTGCGGGGTGAAGATCACCATCTCGCCGTCTTCCAGAAAAATCATCTGCCGGGTGTGAGAGAGCATCGCCGGGATGTCAGATGCGACGAAGTACTCATCCTCCCCCCGCCCGACGACCAGGGGTGAGCCCTGCTTGGCGGCGATCAGACAATCGGGCTCCGCCTCGCAGAGCACCGCGATGGCGTAGGCACCCTTGACCTCCTCAAGGGCCAACCGGACCGCGGCTTCGAAGCCCTGGCCCGCCTTATAGTGTTCCTCGATCAGGTGGGCGATGATCTCGGTGTCGGTTTCCGAGGCGAACGCATGGCCTTTTTGCTGCAGACCCTCCTTGAGCGCCAGGTAGTTCTCGATGATGCCGTTATGCACCACCACGATATTGCCCGCCTTGTGCGGATGGGCATTGATCTCGGACGGACGGCCGTGGGTCGCCCAGCGGGTATGCCCGATACCGCGGGTGCCGCGCAACGGATCGGTCTTGAGGCGCTGTTCCAGATTGATCAGTTTGCCCTCGGCACGCACAATATTGATCGCGCCAGTATCGAGCGTGGCAATCCCGGCCGAATCGTAGCCGCGATATTCAAGTCGACGCAGGCCGTCAAGGATGATCGGCGAGGCCTCGGCGGTTCCAAGATATCCAACAATTCCACACATATTAATCAGGTCCCCAAGTCAGGCTGCCGTAGCAGGATTATTTCTTTTTCAACGGATTTTTGAGCCGCCAGTTTTCAATCACTTTTTGTGCGGTACGCGACAACGCCAGGGAGTCGGGCGGCACATCACGGGTGATGGTCGACCCGGCGCCGATCAAACTATTGCGCCCGATGCGAACCGGCGCGATAAACTGGGTATCGCTGCCGACAAACACATTATCCTCAACAATCGTCTTATGCTTATTCACCCCATCGTAATTGCAGGTGATGGTGCCGCAACCGAAATTGACGTTTTTACCGACCTCGGCATCACCGATATAGGTCAGATGACTGGCCTGGGATTTCTCGGCGAGACGGGCCTTCTTGGTCTCGACGAAGTTGCCGATTTTGTTATCTCCCAGCAGTTCAGTCCCGGTCCGCAGATGAGCCATCGGGCCGATTTTGCAGTTGATTCCAACCTGCGACTCCTCGATCACCGAACTATTTTTCAAGTGAACATGATCGGCTATCTGCGAACTATCGATCTGCACCCCGGTCTCGACAATGCAGTTGCGCCCGATACAGGTTCGGCCACGGATATTGACCCCGGGATGCAGCAAACTATCGCTGCCGATCTCGACTCCGGCATCGACATAGGTGGTGAGCGGGTCGATCAGGGTCACACCGCCGAGCATCAACTGCCGGTTGATCCGCTGGCGCATCAGGCGAGCCGCCTCGGCCAATTGAAGCCGGTCATTGATCCCCAGGGCCTCGTTGGGATCGGCAAGACAGAGGGCACGGGTCTTCCGTCCGGCGTTCGCTGCCGCCGCGACCACATCGGTCAGATAATATTCACCCTGAGCATTCTCTTTACCGAGCTGCGGCAGCACAGAGAAGACGAAATCGGCATCGAACACATAGGTGCCGGTATTGATCTCACAGATGGCGCGCTGGTCTGCGCTGGCATCCTTCTCTTCGACGATCGAAACGACATTCTGTCCATCGCGCACAATTCGCCCATAGCCCTGCGGATTGGACAGGCGAGCGGTCAGGACCGTCACTGCCGCCTTTTCATGGCGATGCAGCTCGAGCAGTTGTGCGACGGTTTCTGCGGTGAGCAACGGCACGTCACCACAGAGCAGCAACAGGTCCCCCCTGAACCCCGCCAGTTTTTCAGCCGCACAGAGCAGAGCGTGACCGGTGCCGAGTTGCTCGGTTTGCCAGACGCAATCGACCTCCA
>JAUXIR010000196.1 GCA_030620915.1 Geopsychrobacter sp.
CAGCCTTTTAAGCTATCGGGCCTTGTGGAGCCAGGTCTTCTCTCTGCTTGGGGCGGCTTTGCCCTTGATGTTGGCAGGATACTTCAGCGGTCTTTACGACAGCTCGCGTGTTGGCTGGTCGGTCACGGCTGCGCGGTTTGGCCTGGTTGCCGTCCCCTTGATCCTGGTGACCTGGCGCTCTACCAGGGGGTATGAACTCTTCCCTGAGGAGACCCATGTCCAGTTGAAGGACATTCCCCAGGTATTCAAGAATATTCCTTTCCGTTACACCCTGGCTTTAGTCTCCTTCGCCATCGTTGCCCAGAATATTATGGGCGCGGTTCTGGTCTATTTCATGAAGTATCTGATGGGTTTCAGTGACCAGCAGTCATCGACCGCCTTCCTCATTCTCTTCGCGTTCAGCATTGTCTGGATCCCGGTCATCAATGTCCTTTCGAAAAAGCAGGGCAAGCGCTGGACGTTCAATTTCTTTATGGGGTTGTGGGCGCTAGGTCAGGGCGCCGGTATGATGATTTTCGCCCGCCCGGAGCATATGTCGGTTTTCTATGTTCTGCTTTTCTTAATTTCCGGCGGGATTGTCGTCACCTGGCAGATCGGCTGGTCGATGATCAGTGATGTCGTGGAGGTGGATGAATTCAAAACTGGTCAACGCCGCGAAGGTCTCTACTTCGGGATTATCGCTTTTGCTCAGAAGTTCGCCAGCGGCGTCGCAATCTGGATGGTGGGAATGGTCCTTTCATGGATTGGCTATGTGCCGGACGCACCGCAATCGGAATCGGCCCTGATGGGCATTCGCGTGATCTGCGCTGAAGGGACGACAGTATTCATCATCCTTTCTGCGATTTGCGCCTACCTGATGCCCTTGACGCGAGACAAGCATCGCGCCTTGCTTGAAGCGATCCGTTTGAAGAAGGAAGGCAAGCCTTTCGACGAACAAAGCCTTGAAGGGATTGTTTAGAAAATTCGGGAAGAACTGGCTTTTCGAGGCTAGACATCTGTTCAGAAAAGCAGCTGTCTTGATTCCTGGTTGGTCAGAAAAGTTAATAGTGCCAGCTGCGGTAGAATATGAAGAAGCAATCCACTTTTCGCCGCAATAGTTTAAGTAGACAAAGAAAAGGAATTGATCATGAAAAAGTTTCCGCCGATTCCCGAGGAACGTCGCAAGCGCTACGAAGATGTCTGGAATAATAAAACCAGCTTCGAGACCTTGCCTGAGGATGTCGCCGCTCACCTGGCGCGCATGCAGCAGGTCGGTGGAGCCGGCATCGAACTGTTGAGTGATCTGAACAAGGATTACCTGGGGGCCTTCATGTCGCCCTTTTCCCGTGATCTCGAGAATGCTGATCTGGCCATCATCGGAGCTCCTTTTGAGAAATCGGCGCCGATGAATGCCTCCCACCGTTATGGGCCTAACGGCTTGCGCGACATTTCCAGAAAGACCATGGGTACAATTTCCGGCGAGTTGGATATCCCCTTTGAACAGTGCCGGGTCATCGATTACGGCTCCGTCGATACCTACGGTCAATTCGATCTGACCGAAGAGATGGCCTTGCTGATCCGCCACATGCAGAAAATCGTGGTGGAGAACGAAATCACTCCCTTGACCTGGGGCGGCGATCACACGGTCAGCTATGCCCCGGCCAAGGCCTGCGCCGATCGACACGGACCCCTGGGTATCATTCATTTTGATGCCCATTTCGATCTCGTCACCAGGGCCGACTACGATTATCCGCACCATTCCGGCAACTGGTTGTCCCGGCTGTTCGGCGAAGGGGCGGCCGACCCAGAGCGCACTATCCAGATGGGTATCCGCGGCAACATGACCTCTCTCTGCATGGGAGGGGCCAAGAATTTCGGCACCAGTTTCTATACCGCCGATGAGGTCTGGGATCTGGGGGCGGAGATGCTGGCCGACAAGGTGATTGAGGTGGTCGGGGATGGGCCGGTGTACCTGAGTTTCGATGCAGATTGTCTCGACCCGGTTTACTGCTCATCCAGTTCCGCCGTCGAGCCGTTCGGACTGACCACCCGGCAGGTCTATGACATTGTCCGCCGGGTGCGCAAGTCAGGGAAAGTCAATCTGGTGGGGGCTGATCTGGTCGAATACACACCGTTGACCGATCCGACCAAGAAGGACGGATACAATATTGTCGGTCTGAGTTGGGTCATGCTCTGCTGGTTGGCTGCCGAAACCGCCCGCCGTAACGGTGAACAGCGCCCGACCGATTGGCCCCAGGCGTTTGGCTACGCCAGTCTCTGATTTTAAGGAAGGTGTGAAGATGAAACCATTGGAAAACAAGATCGCCATCGTTACCGGTGCCGGTCACCCCAGGGGGATCGGTCGCAGCATCGCCGTCAAGCTGGCGGAGCAGGGGGCGTCGGTGGTGGTCACCGATCTGGCTGGTGTCGAGAAAGGTTTGCAGCAGGTTGTTGCCGAACTCAAGGAGTTGGGTGTGGCGGCGTTGGCGATACCTGTCGATATCACCCAAGTCGATCAGGTCGAGGCCTGTGTGAAACAGGTGCTGGAGAGTTTCGGCCGCATCGACATCCTGGCCAATAACGCCGGGGTCGGTCTCGGCTCCGGTGATTTTCTGGAGAATACAGATAAGGACTGGGACATCACCCTCAATGTCAACGTCAAGGGGCTGGTGAACGTCTGCAAGGCGGTGCTGCCGGTAATGGTTAAACAGCAATCAGGCAACATTGTTAATACTGCTTCCCTCTGCGGCCTGCGCAATATCCCGCCGACCCCGGCCCCCTACACCGCGTCCAAGCATGCGGTGATCGGTATTACCAAGGCGATCGCCCAGGAGTTCGGCAAGGACAACATCCGCTGTAACGCGGTCTGTCCTGGTTCGATCGACACGGCGATGCGCGAAACGGTGATGGACAATATCGCCAAGCAGTTCAACATCAGCATGGAAGAGGCCGAGGCCGAAGAGAACGCCACCATCTCGCTGGGGCGCCCGGCGCAGCCCGACGAGGTCGGTGCCGTGGTCGCATTTCTGGCCGGTCCCCATGCCGGTTACATCACCGGTGCGGCTCTGCCGGTTGATGGCGGCATGTTTGTCGGCTTGTAAGCCAGGTCCTTTGTACACTAAATAAGAGGCATGAAATCCATGGAAACTTCTGAGAAGATCGATAGAAAAAGCAGCCTGGTTTCGGCTTGCGCGATGGGAGCAGCCGGAGTCATGCTTTTCGGCATCCTACCCCTGCTATTAGGAGCTGTGGCGGATCGTTTTCAGCTCAATGAGGAGCAGGCTGGTTCTGTCGCTATGGCCTATTTTGGAGGCTACTTTATTGCCACCCTGACTTCAATCGTCTGGATTCGGCGTCTCAACTGGAAGCTTGTTGCCTTTGTCGGTCTGTTGCTAATCGCGGGTGGGATGCTCTTTTCCGCGCTCAACACCTCATATGGCATGGTGCTTGGCGGGATTGTGGTTGCAGGGATCGGCGGCGGCGTGGCCTATGCCCTGAGTGCCGGCATGGTTTCGGATATGCATGACCCCGATCGGAAATTCGCGATCAAGCTTATTCCCGAGCAGGTTGTGCCCGCCATTTTACTGATTGTGCTCCCGGCGTATGTGATCACGCTCTGGGGGCTTAGCGGGATGTTGTTCTGCGTCGCCGGCGTTACCCTGGTGCTGGCGCTGTTTATTCTCTGGGTGCCGGCAAAGGGCAGATCCCATGTGGTTGTCGAGACGAGTCGTGGCAAGACTTCACCGCTGGTTTTCGTCTCGCTGGTTGCTCTGCTCTTCTACTTCGGCGGGATTGCCGGAGTCTGGGCCTTCCTTGAACGGATTGCCAACGAAGGCAATATGGACCCGACGCTGGTCGGTAATCTGCTGGCGCTGGCGTTGGTTTCGACGATCATCGGCCCGGTGGTGGCCGCTATCCTTGGTGATCGTATCGGTCGGATCCTGCCGCAGATTATCGGAACCCTTATCGTGCTTTTCTGTTTCGTCTTTTTGGCCGGTGAGATCACTGCCATGAAGTATGGCATCGTCATGGCTTTGCTGCCCGGTGCCTGGTATTTCGTCATCGCTTACCAGATGGGCGTGATTGCCGATGCCGATACCACCGGTCGTTACGCCGCGCTGATGGCTTCGGCTCTGGGACTGGGGGCTTTTTTCGGTGGCCCCATTGTCGGTACGGTTGCTGGCTCCAGCGGTTTTACGGCGGCCTATATCTTTGCCGGGGCGACCGCGGTTATCGGCGCGGCGGCTTCCTGTTGGGTGGTCCATTGTCTGAAAAAACAGACTCTGTCCGGCCAAGGTGAGGTAGCTCAACCTGAAGAACCCGCAACCATGAGTTCTTAGGTGTTGAGAGGAGAATGATGATGGTCGAAAAGACAGGTCTGCACAGGAAGTTACCCTTTAAGGTAAAGCTCGGTTATGGTTTCGGGGGTTTTTCAACCATTTTCA
>JAUXIR010000022.1 GCA_030620915.1 Geopsychrobacter sp.
CCAAAAAAACAAAGCGTTATCGAAGTCTAACAGGGAAGAGTGGAGGCGCAAGAAATCAAAGAGGAAAAATTGTGTAATGGTGGGAGAGATTAAAGCGGTATTTTGCGACAAATAGCAGGCTGAAAGATCGCCGGGGGCGGATAAAGATAATCGATCAGGAGTCCGAGGAGAACCGAAAAGATCGTTGAAATCACTGCGGATAAAAAGCCGGCTGGCATCTCTGCCAGCCGGCACTAACGTTGCTTGCCCTTTACAGATTCAGGTCAGCATCGCCCTGACTCAACGTCTCACGGAGTGCAATCACATCGGCGTTTTCCAGATACTCATCAAAACTCATCACTCGGTCGATCACTCCGCCGGGGGTCAACTCGATGATCCGGTGGGCCAGGGTGGAGACGAACTTGTGATCGTGGGAGGTAAACAGAATGACCTCTTCGAAACTGATCAAACTGTTATTGAGTGCGGTGATCGACTCCAGGTCGAGGTGATTGGTCGGCTCTTCAAACAGCAACACATGGGCATTGGTCAGCATCATCCGCGACAACATACAACGCACCTTCTCGCCACCACTGAGTACGCTGGTCATCTTGGTCGCTTCGTCGCCGGAGAAGAGCATGCGACCCAGAAAACCACGCGCAAAACTCTCCCCTTCGTGGGGCGGGTACTGACAAAGCCATTCGATGAGATTCAGATCTTTCTCGAAATAGGCGCTGTTCTCCTTGGGGAAGTAGGCGTTGGTAATGGTCACCCCCCAGCGAACGCTACCGCTGTCGGGCTGAAGTTCCTCGGCAAGAATCTGGAACAGCGTGGTTTTGGCCAGGCTGTTGCCGCCGACAAAGGCGATCTTGTCGCCCTTATAGACGACCAGGTTGAGGTTATCCAGCACCTTGACGCCCGCGATGGTCTTGCTTAAGCCCTTCACTTCTAAGATGACATCGCCGCAGGGCCGCTCGGGCCTGAACACCACAAAGGGATACTTGCGTGACGACACCGGCAGCGCTTCGATATCCAGCTTGTCGAGCAGCTTCTTGCGCGAGGTCGCCTGCTTGGCCTTGGAGGCGTTGGAACTGAAACGGGCGATGAAATCCTTAAGTTCCTTCGCCTTGTCGCTGGTTTTCTTGTTGGCATCCTGTTTCTGCTTCAAGACCAGTTGACTGGCCTCATACCAGAAATCGTAGTTACCGACATAGGTGCGAATGGTACCGAAATCGATATCGGCGATATGGGTACAGGCCTGATTCAAGAAATGCCGGTCGTGGGAAACCACGATCAGCGTATTCTGGAAACGGCCGAGAAAATCTTCGAGCCATTGAATCGATTTGAGATCCAGATGGTTGGTCGGCTCATCGAGCAGCAGCACATCGGGATTGCCGAACAGCGCCTGAGCCAGCAGGACCCTCACCTTATCACCGCCTTCGAGCTCCTTCATCTTCTTAACCCGCAGCGCTTCAGGAATTCCCAGCCCATTGAGCAATACCGCAGCCTCTGATTCGACTTCGTAGCCGTTCATCTCGGCAAATTCGGCCTCCAGCTCGCCGGAACGCACCCCGTCCTCCTCGGTAAACTCCTCTTTGGCATAGATCGCTTCACGTTCGAGCAGTACGCTATAGAGCCGCTCATGGCCCATGATCACGGTATTAAATACAGTCTCTTCATCAAAGGCGAACTGGTCCTGACGCAGCACGGCCAGCCGCAGCCCCTTACCGATCGTGACTTCCCCCTTGTCGGGTTCGGCATCACCCGCCAGTATCTTCAGAAAGGTCGACTTGCCGGCTCCGTTGGCCCCGATCAGGCCGTAGCAGTTACCGGGAGTGAACTTGATATTGACGTTCTTGAAGATTGTCCGCTTGCCATAGGCCAGACAGATATTTGATGCACTGATCATGGGTCAATTATTCCTTTTAAAAACAGATCTCTGTAAAACAAAAGACCACAGGGCCAAACCCCGTGGTCTTCGCGCTGCGAATCTATATCATTGATCCCCTGATGCAGGCAATGCTTTTTGCGGGCCGAGCAATTCATCTGGTTAAAGCGGCAGACGGAAGACCATTCTGGTCCCCTCTCCAGGTGAACTTTCGATCCAGAGCCGACCGCCATGCGCTTCAAGTATCCCCTTGCTGATCGTCAGTCCCAGTCCGAGGCCACTGACTGCGGTGCTCGCAGTGTCGGCACGGTAGAACTTGTCGAAGGCCTTAGCGGCCTGTTCCGGTGTCATGCCGAGCCCTTCGTCGGCGATAGAAACCTCGAGCCAGTCAGCGACGATTTTACCTTCGACACGAATCGTCCCCCCCTGAGGCGAATACTTAACCGCGTTGCTCAGCAGGTTGTCGAACACCCGTTGCATCTTCGCCTGGTCGATCTCGATATCTAGGCATTCCCATGGGCAAACAACCTCAAAACGGTGGCAACTGGTCTCCTGTTGGAAATGACGGATGATCTGCTTGACCATGGCGACCATTTCGCAGGGCTGCTTGTCGAGGACGATGGCCCGGCCGGTTTCGATGCGCCCCAGGTTGAGCAACTCCTCAATGATCTTCTCCAGCGCCTCGCTCTTCTCAATGATATAGCTCAGATACTCATGACGCTGCTCAGCCGAGTATCGGTGCGCATCCTGTTCAATCGACAAGAGTTCGGCATAGCCGAGGATCGAGGTCAGCGGGGTGCGCAGTTCATGGGCCGCGATCGCGATGAATTCACTCTTCATCTGATCGAGTTCCCGCTCACGGGTCACATCCCGCAGGATAGCAACGGTACCGCCGATGCTTTGATCGCGCCGGTAGACCGGGGCGGTATGCACCAGAAGGGTCAACGCCTTATCAGCTTGCAAAGCCGGCAAGGCTAGTTCCAGACTATCCTGCGCGCCCTGACCGGAAAGAAACAGGCCTAACGGCGCCGAGAACGCCTTGCCCTGCAGCGCCGTTTCGAGGGGGAGCCCGCAGACGTCCCTGAAACTGACATCGAGCAACTGCTCCGCCGACTGGTTGATCAGAACCACCCGGTTTTCGATATCGGTGACGATCAAACCGTCAGCGACCGAGAGCAGGATCGCGTCGAGGTTGTCACGGCTCTCCTCGGCCTCGTGTAGCGCCGACTGCAGCGCTTCCTCGGCGCGGTGACGTTCGATGCCGACGGCGATCGTGTCGGCGACCGAGGCGATCGAAGCCTGGACGTCTGCGTTGAGTGCCTGTTTGGAGAAGAAGGCCGTGACCCCGACCAGACGGTCCTTGACCACCAGCGGGTAGCCGGCGAAACCGATAATACCTTCTTTAACAATCCATTCCTGGTCGGTGAACAGCGGATCACCAGCGACGCTGTTGGTCAAAAACGGTTGCCTCTCACTCGCGATGATTCCCACCTTCAGTTCACCGATCCGTTTGAAGCGGTGCTTGCCGTTGATGCCGGTATAAAGACCGGCACTCGCCTGAAGTTCCATCAGTTCCGGATCATCCTCGCAGACGGTCCAGATGCGACCGAATGCCGTCCCCGTCTGTTCAACCAGCGCCAGGGTACAGGCCTGCAGGGTCAGACGCAGGTCACCACCCTTGGTCAGGATACGGCCGATCTCGGCACCCAGGGCAGCCAGGCGAGCACGTTCGGCCAGAGCGGACTCGGACTTGCGCCGCAGGGCAATAATTATACTCAACAAAAAAATGGTGGAGAACAGCAGGAAGAGAATAGTGACCGCGGCCCAGAGCTGCCACTTGTGCAGGTGGTAGAAATTTGACGGCTGATTGATGATGGTACTCCCGTCCGGCAGCCGGTTCAGCGGGATACGGAATCGCCGCAGTTCGTTAGAATCGAACAGATAGCGATTGCCCCCCGAGCGGGTCACCGGGAGGCGGTCGGCACTCTCACCCGCGAGGATGCGCAGACCGAGACCTGCAGCCAGATCCCCCTGGGCTTGGGAGCTGGTCAAAAAGCCGCCGACGATGCCCTGACCGAGAAAGAAGTCCCAGGCACCGTAGATCGGCACTGAGGCGTATTCACGCAGATGCCGAACAGTCTCCGTGTAGCTCAGCACCTGCCCGGAGCGCTTACTGACGACGCTGGCGAGCAAGACGACCTGACCCTGCTCCAGCTGCTTGAGCGCTCCGACCAGCTCTTTAAGTGGGCGGTCATTCCAGATCTGGACACTCAGCGCCGCCGGGAGACGCTCCTTCAGTCGCTGCAGATTGCTATCGATTTTCCGGCCGGTCTCGGTGAGGGTTTCACCGATCAGGATGATTTCACCGGTTTCAGGCTGGAGTCTCAGCGCCAATTCAATGGTCTCAGCGAAGGACGGAGACTCGGTGACGCCGGTTATACCACCGAGGCCGGCGATCATCTGCGGTGAAAAGCCGTTGACGCCGCAGAACACGACCGGGATCCCCCGGAACAGGTCGTTGCGGTGCCGGCGCACGAAATTGAAGGCATCGTTGTCGGAGGTCAGGATCAGGTCAAAATGGCGCCCGGCCAGTTTTTGCGGCAGAACACCTTCGACATAGCGGTTAAAATAGTCGGGGTCAGGGTTGCGCTTGGTATCGAGATACTCGACGTGCAGCGAGATATCGCTCCGCTCCTCGAGCAGTCGGTCCTGCATCGCGGCCATGATGCTCGCTGTCCAACGCAGAGACGGGTGGTAGGAGTGGAGGATCAGGACGTGCCCGATATGGTCGGCGCTGGCTGGTGAGCCGCTCAACAGGCCACACAGCACCGCGACTATCAGAAGTCTTCCGATAGTCGCGCGAAGCGGGGTCGGTCTGCCGAAGATCACTGCCCCCATAGCCGCACCCCATCAGGAAAAAAGGTATAAACCAAAAGCCGCCGCTCGCACGTCTGAATCTTGTGGCAGGTTCCAATCCCCCATGAACGGAACTGCTACATTATAACATCCGTACTTCGCGCTGCGGGAAAGGGATATTGACTCCGGCCTGCTTAAGCGCCGCATGAGTTCGATTGATCACAGACCTGATTATGAATTCAACTATAATGTCATAAATCTTCAGTAGGGCTGAGAGTTCTTCCTGCATATATGCTCCTTCAAGATAAGGAAGTGGATTTGCTATCCCCCCAGCAGTGCCTGATCAAGATCCTGTATGATATCCTGCGGATGTTCCCCTCCGACGTTGAGACGCACCAGGTCCACCGGGATATCCGCCAGATCTCGCCCCTGCTGCCCCTGCTGCTGATGGGTCGAAATGGCCGGGATGGTGGCGATACTCTTGATGCGCCCCAGATCGGTGGCACGCATGATCATCTGCAAGCGATCGAAGAAGAGACGGGTCTGTGCCGCGCCACCCTTGACCCTGAAACTGAGCAGATGGCCGAACCTGGTCAGTGACTCGCCGGAAGCATCCTCTGTGTCGACCAGGCGCATCAGGCGGGAGGCAATAGGATAACCGGCATCACCGGGTAACCCGGGATAATAGACGGCCGTCACACGACTGTGCTGTTCCAGGAAGCGCGCAACTTCCAGGCAATTCTGGCTGAGCAGGTCGAGTTTGCTGCGCAGGGTATGCAGGTCATTCAGAATCAGCAGCGCACTCAAGGGGCTTAATGCCGGGCCGAAATCCCGACCGGGCAGCAGCTTCAGATAGAGGGCAAAATTATCCCTCATTTCGTCCGGCCCAACCCGGCTGGGGATTTGATGACGGGCGATCACCGCTCCGGCGATCGCCAAGCCGCCGGCATTCATGCTCTTACTCACCGAATGCACGACAATATCCGCCCCGAGGCAGAGTGGGCGCAACAGGGCCGGGGTGGCGAGGGTTGAATCGACGATCAGCGGCACACCGACCCGGTGGGCAAGTTGCGCCACGGCGCAGATATCAAAAACAGCCAGGGTCGGATTGCTCGGCATCTCGCCGAACAAAAAGCGGGTCTGTTGATCGACAAGGCTCTCCCACTCCGCAAGATCGAGCGGATCCTTGACCCAGCGCACGTCGATCCCGCGTTCTCTGGCGTAACGCTCATTGAAGAGCATGAAGCTGCCGCCATAACATTTGCTGCTGACGACGATATTCAGCGGCCCTTTTGGCAGCTGATCGAGCAGAAAGGGGTTGGTGGCGAGAAAGATTGCGGCCATCCCCGAGCCGGTGGCGCAACAACTGACCTCGCCGGCGAAACCGTAGCCCTCGAGCAGGGCCAGGGTCTCTTCCAGATAATGCAAGGTCGGGTTTGCAATACGCGAATACGCCCAGGACGGCATCAGGTAAGCCAGCGCCGCTTCCATATGATCACTGTTTTCAAAGTGCTGAGCCGAACTCAGATAGGCCGGTTCATTGATACTCCCCTGATTGGCCAGGGCCGCCTCCAGCCCGTAAATACCATGCACCGCGATGGTGTCGAATTTCATAGTCCGCATCAGGGCACGCTGCGCGGCCTCGGCGGCTGTCATCTGCTCTCCTCGCTCGATGTAGGTCTGGATTCCGGGCGGATAGTCCTGTTCAGCCATGAAGTTCCTCCTCGGAGCAATTTTGAGGGCTAGCGATCAGCGTCCGCCAGGATAAATGCCGAAGGCCGATCTCCTTAGTATTCTACCGGGATATACTTAAGTTGCCAGTGACGACCGGTAGAGCGAAAGCAGGGGGATGATCTACGCGGAGACAGATCGCTTCCGGCCGAGGTCAGGGTCCAGGCCCCTGACCTGGCAGAGGAAGACTACATGACGGACAACAGAAAACGCTGAAGGTTGAGATAAAGGAGCCAAATGGCAATGGTTGAAAGAGCGTTCCTCTGGCTGATCCTGGCGGTTCTGACAGCTTGCAGCACAGTTCCATTGATTGACCGCACCCCTGAAGCAGCCAGCGGATTCGGGCCGCAACAACTGGTCAGGGCTGAATCCTATCTGGTGGCAGCGGCGAACCCCTATGCAAGCCAGGCCGGTGCGCGAATTCTGCAGCAGGGCGGCAGCGCCATCGATGCGGCGATCGCTATCAACATGGTTCTGACCCTGGTCGAACCACAATCCTCCGGCTTGGGAGGCGGCTCCTTCATCCTCTACTGGGATCAGGCGACAGCGACCCTGCACACATATGATGGCAGGGAGACTGCTCCCCAAAATGCCGGGCCAGAGCTTTTTTTCGAGGCCGGCAAGCCCCTGCCCTTTCAACAGGCCGTCGCCGGTGGCCGAGCCGTCGGGGTGCCGGGACTGCTGAAAAACCTTGAACTGGTCCACCAAAAACCTGGCCGCCTGCCCTGGGCGGAGCTTTTTCGCGAAGCCACTCGTCTGGCCGAAGACGGGTTTATTGTCAGCCCGCGCTTGAGCCGATTGCTGGCGGGGAGTTCCAGAGACAAACTGCTGCGCAACAGCCAGGCCCGAGCCTATTTCTATCCGGATGATACGCCTCTGGCAGCTGGCCGGTTGGTGAAAAACCCGGCGCTGGCGAAAACCATGCGTCTGCTGGCGACACAGGGGAGTCAGGCTTTCTACTCAGGAGGGCTCGCCCGCCGCATGGTTAAGGCAGTACGACAGGATGCCAACCCGGGCCAGTTGAGTCTCAACGATCTGGCCAACTACCGGGCCGTCGAGCGCGAACCGGTCTGCAATCCCTTCTTCGGACATCGAGTCTGCGGTATGGGGCCGCCCAGCTCAGGGGGGATCAGCCTCCTGCAGATGCTGACGCTGCTCGAACACGCCGGCATCGACCGGCAGCAACCCTCCAGCCCGCAGGCCATCCACCTGTTCGCCCAGGCCGGTCGACTCGCCTTTGCCGATCGAGGCCTCTACATTGCGGATCCAGACCATGTTGATGTCCCGACCCCGGGCCTGCTCGACCCATCCTATCTTGCACAAAGAGCTCAGTTGATTGATCCAACAAAGGATGCAGGTCGTGTGCTAGCCGGCCTCCCGCCCGGGCGGAGCAGCAACTCCCCGCAAACCGGCTATAGCCCCGAGCAACCTGGCACCAGCCACATCTCGATTGTCGATAGCTATGGCAATGCCCTGTCTCAGACGGCCAGCATCGAACAGGGCTTCGGCGCTGGTCTCATGGTCGAGGGTTTTCTACTCAACAACGAATTGACCGATTTTTCCTTTGCCTGGCGGGACCGGTCCGGCCGCGCCATCGCCAACCGGGTCGCGGCGGGCAAGCGTCCGCGCAGTTCCATGGCACCAACCATGGTGTTTGACAACAAGGACCGGTTGGAAATGGTGATCGGCTCCCCCGGTGGCAGTCGGATTATCCCCTATGGTGCCCAAACCATTGTCGGTACCCTGATCTGGCAACTGGATATCCAGACCGCCATCAGTCAGCCCCACTACCTGCATATCAACGGCGCCAGCCTCGATCTGGAAGCGGGAACCTTACTCGAGCAGCATGAAACGGCGCTTATAGAGCGCGGCTACCGGGTGAAAATGCGGGATCTCAACAGCGGACTGCACGGAATCATGATCAACGACAAGGGGCTGGAAGGCGGCGCCGACCCCAGGCGCGAGGGGTTGGTCCTGGGTCGATAACCCTCCACCATAAAAGTCCTTACTTTGCGAGCCCTTATCCATAAGGGCTAAGCACTATGATAAACTTATGGCGTCAGCAACAAGACAGGAACCGTTGGGAAGAAAGATCAGGAGCAGAGATAAAACCGTCCTGATGTTTCCTGGTTTGGGTGGTGAACAAGCGGGTCAATTTTCTGCTCTTGGGAGGTCTACCATGTTTGAAAATGTCGATGTCCAAGAAGCTATCAAGCGCTCAATCCTGGTTGAAAAGTGTGCCCGGGACTTCTATCGTCTGGGGGCGAAGCACATGAAGGATGAACGTGCGAGAAAGACCTTTGAATTACTGGCCTCAGAAGAGGAGGAGCACGCCAGATGGTTTCATGACATTTATGAAGGGACTGACATCCCCGACTTCGCTGCCTTTATGGCTGTCGACCCGAGCACGGATCTGGATTGGCTGAATGACAAAGAAAAAAACTTGATGGAGGAGATGAACGAACGCCGGGCCCTGGAACTGGCCATGCACAAGTCACAGGTTCTGGAAAAATCATTACGCGACATGGCCGACAAGATTGTGGATCCTCAAGTCAGCGCGGTCTTCTTGAAGAATGCAGACGCCACCCAGCAACACTACCAATTAATTGAATCTGAATTCGCTCACCTGATGGGCATGGTCCACGAGACCGACATCGATACCTACGTCAGGGAGTGATCAGTTCCCTCGTCAGACCGGGTTACAATGGACTCGGATCACGAGCGGCACCGGCCGATAGTCTCCGGCCGGTGCCTCAGCCAAAGGAGATTGGATCATGAGATGGTTCATTGGGATCGGATTGGCCATCCTCCTCAGCGCCTGTGCCGGCACCAGTTACTGGAGTTGGCAGCATCCCGCCGGACTGGGGGAGGCGGAGCGCCAGCAGAGCGAAAAAACCTGCGACAGGATCGTACAGGAGGAGACCTCCCCGAGGAGTTACTATCCGCCCTACTTCTACGGCAGCTACGGCCATTATCCCCACCATTACGGACACCCTTTCGCAGCCCGCCACCACTACGGCTACAACCACTATGGCTCTGCGGGCTACTACGGTGAGCGGATCGATGCCTTTTCGGTCTGCATGCGGGCCAAGGGGTGGCAGCAGGTTGAGGACCGGAGTTAGTACCGCAACGATTTATGGTCCTGTGTCAGCTGAGTCCGTTCCGGCTCATCAAACCACAACTGCCAAAGGTCAGATGAGGACAAGCGTTTATAAAAGGGGCCGGAATGCAAGTGAAGACTGCTCTCCGTAAGAAAGTATTCAATCCAGGCATTTGCTCAGCGCCAGGTGATGACCGGGGCCTTACGTTCTGGCATACGGTGATAGTGAAACTGCGGATAGCCAATCATCATCGCTCCGAAACACAGATGACCCTCAGGTAGGTCCAGTACCGCTCTCATTGGCGGAAAGGTGCTGGCGGCAGCGTTGAAATAACCGGCCCAGCAACCACCCAGCCCCATGCCGGTCGCAGCCAGTTCCAGATGGGTTAGAGCAATAGTGCAGGTCGCAGGGACCATGCGGTCGTCTTTGGGGCCATGGGCAATAATCAGGACCGGGGCCCCACGCAGGATGACATCCTCACCAGCCTCCAGGCGCTCAAGTGCTTTATCGATATGGATCGACAAGGCGAGTTCCGGCATAGAGGCCAGCATCCAGCGCATCCAGTCCCCCACAACCACAACCAGACGATTTAATTCATCGCGAGCGCTCAACACCAGCCACTCGGCCCCCTGGCTATTGTGACCAGAGGGTGCATAGCGCGCTGCTTCTATGAGCTTTTGCAGATTTTCCTGAGGCACAGGCTTGTCGCGGTAGTTCCGGATTGAACGGCGGCTACGTAAAAACTGATCGCATTGTTCCTCTGATAGTAACAGCTCTTTCTGAACCGGCGGACACTGTTCCAGCGAGATCTCGGCATGCAGCAAGCTGCCCGATGGACAAGCGGCTACACAATGTCCGCAACGGATACAGAGTTTCTCAACCTCGACGATCGGAGTCGGGAACTCCCCTTTGCTGAAATTGATAAGATTCATGGGGCAAACGGCGCTACAGATGCCATCCTGGTTGCAGGTTTGTGGGTTCGCTTCGATTAGATTCACAGACAACTCCTTATGCACATAGTTAAAGTGAGCCCATGTGTGGCACAGAACCAACTTCTCTCTCATCTCATGATGGGAATACGAGTCGCTGTTATCGCTTTCAACCTTGATTCAGCTGCGACAAGGATTGCGCGGCAGTTCCCGCCCCGACAAAATCACATCAGCGAGGCCAGTGGCGACAATTTGCCCGGCCTGAACCACAGCGCTAATCAGACCGACGGCGCCGGTGGCGAGGTGGTCCAGATGCCAGTCATCAGGCTTGCCGTCGTGGTAGGAATATTGGCACATGGGCGCGACGAAGGTCCGGTTGCTCAGGATCAAAGAACGCATTTTCAGGGAGGAGAAGAGTTTGCTCATCGGGACACCCTTGAGGGACGATGAAATGCATCTATGCCAAAACAATAGACCCATCATTTTCAGACCATTGCTATTATCTCATATATCGATCGCCGTGCAATCCTCTCAGTCTCCACAACAACCATGCCCGGCGGAAATAAATTTCAATTGCACTCTGCCCAACAGTCTATTCCAATCCGAAGACTACCGAGCTATCTATGTGACAATCGCACGCGTCGACGTTCACCCCGAAAATGGTAGCTGGCAAACCGTGGCCACGCCGGGCGGCACCTACAATCTACTGGCCCTGGTCA
>JAUXIR010000322.1 GCA_030620915.1 Geopsychrobacter sp.
CCTGGCCTTTCTGTATATGGATCTCGAATTGCGGAGGCGCACCGATCTGGCTCAACGTCTTTGGCAAAGCTATCGAAGTAATATAGAAACAGGCCCCCAAGCGGAGAGCCTGCTCCGTTTTTATTGCCTCTACCGTGCATGGGTCCGCGCAAAAATCCATCATTTTCAGGTCACATCCACCGCGGCGGATGCCGAGCATCGGCGGTTGGCGCGCGAGTATTTCCACCTGGCCGGCAGCTACGCCCTGCCACAGACACTGCTGATCTGTTGTGGCCTGATCGGCAGTGGAAAAACAACTGTTGCGCGCGATCTCGGCGCAGCGCTCCGCGCCCCGGTGATCAGCAGCGACCAGATCCGGCCAAAGCCGGAAAATATCCCCGATAATTCGGCATATGGCCAGGGCCGTTATAGCCTGGAGAGCCGCCTTGCCGTCTACCGTATGATGGCCGAACAGGTCGAATCCCGCATCGCCGCCGGAAAAACCCTGATCGTCGATGCGACCTTCGAGAATCAACAGATGCGCGCGCTTATGCTGGAGGTTACCGAACGCATGGGCATTCCCTGCTACTTCATTGAAACCAGTTGCGCTCCCACGCTGATTCGCAAAAGGCTTCGGCAGCGCTCGACAGACCCCCGACAGGCTGGTGGTTCCGAAGCAGGTCTCCAGCATTTTGAGCGTCAACAACAGAGGTTTGAACCGCTATCGCCTGAACATTGCCGAATTTGTGTCGATACTGGCCAACCCCGCGAATATAATGTAGACTTTCTACTCGACAAGCTTCTGGAAGCCTGCGGGACACTCGAATGAAAACACCTAATCCGACATCAACACATGAAGCCTGGGTTCTTTGCCTGATTCTCGGGGTGATCATGCTCAACTTCCCGTTTTTACAGATCTTCAATACCGGCCGCTCAATTTTAGGCATCCCGATTCTAATCTTTTATTTCTTCATCGGTTGGCCGATCTCCATTCTGGTTATTTACCTCTTCGTCGGTCGACTGCAGCAGGAAGATCCCGATAAGACCCAGGATGAGGAGAAAAAATGATCTCCCCACTCATCGTCGCACTGGTCTCAATCGGTTACTTCGCCCTGCTCTTCGCTGTTGCATATTACGCTGACGCCAGACGTCAAGCCGGCCGCAGCCTGATCAACAACCCCTATATCTACTCACTGAGCCTGGGCGTATACTGCACCTCCTGGACCTACTACGGCAGTGTCGGCCGCGCCGCAACCAGTGGCCTCGATTTTCTGCCTATCTACCTCGGGCCAACCCTGATCGCCTTCACCTGGTGGTTTCTGTTACGCAAGATGGTCCGGGTCAGCAAAGAACAGAATATTGTCAGCATCGCCGACTTTATCTCCAGCCGCTATGACCGCTCACCCTGGCTGGGAGCCCTGGTGACCCTGATTGCAGTGCTCGGGATGATGCCCTACATCGCCCTGCAACTGAAAGCGGTGGCCCGGACATTTGACCTGCTTGTCAGCCCGACTACCGTTGTCGAAGTTGGGCTACAGGATCTCTTCCCCGCCCTGCCCGGTTATATTGATACCGCCTTTGTGATGGCGTTGGTCCTGAGTCTGTTTGGTGTGCTGTTCGGAGCGCGCCATCTTGATGCCTCGGAGCGACACGAAGGGCTGGTTGCCGCGATCGCATTTGAATCTATCATCAAACTGATCGCATTTTTAGCGGTGGGATTCTTTGTCACCTTCGGTCTGTTTGACGGTTTCGGAGATATTTTCAGTCGCTTTGCCCAGCAGTTTCCGGAACGACTCGCCCTGTTCCGACTCGATACCGCAGCTATCCCCTATACCAAGTGGTTTACCCTGACCTTCGCCTCGATGATGGCCATCATGTTTCTGCCGCGTCAGTTTCACATCATGGTCGTCGAAAACGCTGAAGAGGATCATATCAAGGGGGCGATGTGGCGCTTTCCCGGCTATATGTTCCTGCTCAACCTGTTCGTACTCCCAATCGCTCTCGGCGGCTTACTCCTGAACGGTGGAGATACCTCGCAGGCCGATTACTTCGTCATCAATCTGCCGCTGGCGGCTGGTCACCCCTGGTTGGCACTGCTGGTTTTTATCGGCGGTTTTTCTGCCTCGGCCGGCATGGTCATGGTCTCATCCGTTACCCTCTCAACCATGATTCTCAACCACCTGATCATGCCGCTGATTCTTCGCATCAAAGTCGACATCACCGATTTCTCAGCCATCCTGATCAACCTCAAACGCTTCGGCATTATCGGCGTGGTCTTCTTAGGTTACCTCTACTATCGGGTGATCGGTGACTCCTATGCCCTGGTCAATATGGGTCTGATCTCCTTTATTGCCGCAGCACAGTTTGCGCCGGCGGTCATCGGTGGTCTCTACTGGAGGCGCGCCAATCAAAAAGCCGCGCTGGCCGGCCTGGGCCTCGGCTTTCTTCTCTGGTTCTACACCCTGCTGGTCCCATCTTTTGTGCTGTCCGGCTGGATGGAGAGCAGCATTCTCGATCAGGGACCATTCGGGATCAGCCTGTTGCGCCCGCTGCAACTCTTTGGTCTGACCGGCTTCGACATCTGGACCAATGCCCTGTTCTGGACCATGTTCTTCAACCTGGGCGCCTTTCTCTCGCTGAGCTTTTTCTGCAAGCAGAAAACCACCGAACAGGAGCAGTCCCGACATTTTATCGATATTTTCGGAGAACATCCTGTCCCGCAACAACGCCGCCGCATCAGCAAGGCACCAACCATCATGGAATTCGTTGAGTTGATGTCGAAATTTATTGGTGAAAAACCGGCAAATGCTGCCATTGCCTCCTATCTGAGCGACCATGAAATCGACAGCAGAGGGAGCCTTGTCGACCATGAGGTCCCGGCACTCAAGGCCTTTACCGAACGGACCCTGGCAGGCTACGTCGGTGCCGCACCAGCCAAAATAATCCTCGACAATTACCTCTCAACCAGAGGGAGTGAGATGGAAGATGTCTTCGATATCTTCGGCTCAGTGACCCTGAGCCGGACCGCGAGTCGCGATCAATTGAGCGTGCTTTACGAAGCGGCA
>JAUXIR010000054.1 GCA_030620915.1 Geopsychrobacter sp.
CCGGCATTCGCACTGAACTCAACCATCGCGCAGCTTGCCGTAGGCGTTGACGGCAGGTGGAGTGCCGCGCCTTTCGTCTGTGACCCAGATCTCGGCGGGGTCGTAGTCGACCTGACGGTTGTGCGCGACCAGCGCCTTGACCACGTACCAGCCAATTTCCCCCCGTTCGGCCAGGCGGGTGATCTCTTCGATGGCAGACCGGTTGTCGAAGCAGACCGGTTGTCGAAGCAGACCGGTCGGTAGGGACGCGGCGAAACCAGGGCGTCGTAGATATCGCAGACCGTGATGATCTCGACCATCGGGTCGGTATCCTTGGTCCCTCGTGGGTAGCCGCTGCCGTTTTTGCGTTCATGATGGTCGCGGGCGACGCGGGCGGCGAAATGGTTGTGGTCGCCCAGATAGTGGCAGAGGAGAACATAGCCGGCCAGCGGATGATGCTCGAGACGATGACGTTCACTGCGCTTCAGTGGCGAGGTCTTGAGCAGTATCTCCAGTGGTACGCAGGTCTTGCCAACATCATGGGTCGGGCTGGCAAAACTCTCGCGCAGCCAGTCCCGGCAGTCAGGGATCAGGTCGCGGGCCAGCAGGGTGGTCATGGCGAAGACCATCAGGATATGGCGGTAGGTGTAAAAATCGCGTTGGTGAAAGTAGTCGAGGGTTTCCAGGCAGGGAACGATGATGCTGACCTCTTCCATTATCGTCCAGAGCTCGCGTTGTGCCTCGCTATCGCCGAAGATGACAGAGTAGGGCTGGCTGTTCATGAACTGCTGCAGATCGCGCCTGACACTGTCATGATCGAGCAGCGAGCGGAACTGGTGACGGCCCTGGCCTGTCGCCGCAACCTCCCGCAGGACCGCTTCATCGAGTTGCGTGCCGGCTGGAAGCAGTTGTTGTCCGTCCAGGGTGTGAACCGGATAGTTCAAGGTTGGTGGCAGCATATCTCCCTCCGAAAATAGTCCATGGCAATTCAGCCCCTTGCCGCGAAGCTCAAGACAGGCGTCAACGGGTCAGTGGCTGGACAAGTTTACCATGTTCTCGCGGATCTTTTATGGCAGGATGGAGCGGGGAGGGGTGCTGTCCTCAGTTGCTCAAAAAATGTTAGAAGTGAAAGAGTCAGTCTTCAGACAAGGGATAGCAATGATGAAAGATATTGTGCAGGATTTGCTCAAGCATTTGACCCTTGAGCGTCTCGAAGAGAACCTTTATCGCGGTCAGAGTCGGGACATCGGCAGCCCCAATGTTTACGGCGGTCAGGTCCTCGCTCAGGCCCTGTTTGCTGCCAGCCAGACCGTTGAAGGACGTGATGTTCACTCGCTGCACGCCTATTTTCTTCGCCCTGGAGATAAGACGACACCTGTTGTTTATGAAGTGGATCGGATTCGTGACGGCAAGAGCTATACGACCCGCAGAATTGTCGCCATCCAGCGCGGTAAGCCGATCTTCAACATGTCGGCATCCTTCAAGGTCAGAGAAGAGGGTCTCGAACATCAATGCGAGATGCCCGAGGTGTCGGGTCCGGAAGGCTTGCCGAATCTGACCGAACTTGGCAGGCAGGCATTGGCAGAAATTCCGGAAAAATTAAGCCGCTTTTTAGAGTGGCAACGGCCCATCGAGTTTCGTCCGGTCCAGCCAACCCATCTCCTCCATCCCGAACCATCCCCGCCGTTTCGGGATGTCTGGATACGCGCCGACGGTGTTCTGCCCGATGACCCGGCGATGCACAGGGTTTTGTTGGCTTACGCGTCCGATTATTCTCTTCTCGCCACCGCCTTGTTGCCCCATGGCTTGACCTTTTCTCAGGGCGCAATACGAGCCGCAAGCCTTGATCACGCCATGTGGTTTCATCGCGACTTCCGCCTGGACGACTGGCTGCTCTATTCGATGGACAGCCCAAGTATGTCCCATGGCCGTGGCTTCAGCCGTGGCAATCTCTTCACCCGCGATGGCAAGCTGGTGGCGTCCGTGGCTCAGGAGGGGATGATCCGCAAGATCTGACCGTTTCCTAGAACCGCCAGTTGACAAAGGGCATAACGGGTGCAACCTCGTCGGGGAAATTACTGAACCAAAGTTTCGTATTATTCATGATGTTGATGAATCCGACCTGCACCCCTTTATCGGAGGTTTCGGCAAAGTTGACAAAACCGAGTTGGATGCCATTCAACCTTTCTGCATAGTTGAATGCAGCCCATTGCAACCCGGTGAATTTTACGGCAGTATAATTGGCGATCCAGGCGATCTGCGCCCCTTCATAGCTCTCCGCATAATTTGCCAATAAACCGAGGGAGATGCCTGAACTATTGCCTGTTGAGCCGTTGACAATCCCGAGCGTTAGGGCGTTTTGCGGATTTTCACCCCAGATGCCGAGGGAGACACCCTTGATGTGGGTGGCTTTGGAGTGAATGGCAATATCCGGGATCAAGCTCAACTGGAAGCCTTGTGCTCCTGCTGACTTTGTCTCGGCAAAAGCCCCTGTGGCAAAGAAGCAAGCTATTAATACCAGTACAAGTTTCTTCATCAATTATCTCCTCCGTTTGCTGTTGTTGGAACTCAAGCGTGATTGGGTGCAGACCGATGTTTCAGGCACAGCCGCATTTGTGCAATCATAGGCAAAAGAGCCCAATAACACTACTGAAATCAGAGGGAATCATGAAATTCGAGGAGGTTGGAATGCACCGCGTAAAATCAATCCTGTTACTGACTCTGGTCCTGTTGCTGTTTTCCGGCAGCTGTTTCGCCGCGAACAACAAGACCTATCGCAAGACCCCCAAGCACCAGATTGAGCTGTATGTCACCAACTGGTGTCCCTATTGCAAAAAAGCCGAAGACTATCTGGACCAGCAAGGGGTTCGGTATCGCATCTATGATATCGAAAAGGATGCTGATGCGGCCAAGCGCAAGAACCAGCTGACCGGGCGCAGAGGGGTCCCCTTTGCCATGATCAACGGGGTTGCGATCAATGGCTGGTCTAAGGACGCCTATGCCGAGGCCTTAAGGAGGTAACAATGAAGGCAATTGAGGAAATCACCGGCCGTTGTCATTGCGGCAACATCGAATACACTTTCTTCTCCCCGTTGCTGAAGACCGAACTGCCGATCCGCACCTGTGATTGCTCCTTCTGTGTCAAGCAGGGTGCCTGCTACATCTCGCACCCCAGGGGGCGGCTGCAGGTGCAGATCAAGGACCGGTCGCAGGTTAAAGCCTACCGCTTCGGCACTGAGAGCGCCGATGCGATGGTCTGTTCCATCTGCGGGGTCTATCCCTTTATCACCACCGAACTGGACGGCCAGACCTACGCCGTGCTCAACGCCAACAGTATCAACGGGCTGCATATCGACCACGCCGCCATCCCGCCGGCCCTGCATCTGGAGAATCTCTCTGTCGAAGAGCGGATCGAGCGCTGGAAGAAGGGCTGGATCGGGCAGGTTGAGATCAACTATGGTCAGGATTGAGTCATAGCCCGCTGCCCCAGGGAGCCGATCAGGATATCGAAATGGTCGACCCGGTCCGATCCTGAAGGACAATGACCGGTTCATCGGTTGTCCCCTGTTGACTAACGAGGCGCCCGATAGCCGCCCGGAATCCCGTTTTTTGAAAAAACAATCTGCCAGAGCTGGTTTTCCCGGGCGCGGAAAGCTCCTGCGCAGCAGAGCAGGTAGTAGCACCACATCCGGTAAAATCGTTGATCGTAAGCATGCTTGAGCTTGGGCCAGGCGGTCACAAAGTTTTCGTGCCAGGCCATGAGAGTCTTGTCGTAGTCGGAGCCAAAGTTATGCCAGTCCTCGATAATGAATAGCCCTTCGCCGGCGCTGGTAATCTGTTTTGCCGATGGGAGCATGCTGTTGGGGAAGATGTAGTGTTCAATCCATGGATCGACAATTATTTCCGATCTGTTGCCGCCGATGGTTTGCAACAGGAAAAGCCCGTCATCATTAAGCATCCGGGCGACTGTCTTCATGTAAGAACGGTAGTTTTTATAGCCGACATGCTCGAACATGCCGATAGAAAGAATCCTGTCGAACGATCCGCCGACTGTGCGGTAATCCTGCAACAGAATCTGCACCGGCAGTTTCCGGCATTGTTCTTGTGCCAGGCCGGCCTGTTGGGCGGAGACGGTGCAGCCGACTACTTCAACCTCATAGCGCTCGGCAATGAATTTAGCCGTTCCGCCCCAGCCGCAGCCGATATCCAGTAGCCGCATCCCCGGCTGCAGATCGAGCTTGCGACAGACCAGGTCGAGTTTGTTCTCCTGGGCCTGTTCCAGGGTCGCGGCTTCCGGCCAGTAGCCGCAACTGTAAATCATTCTGGAATCGAGCATCTGGCGGTAGAGATCGTTGCCGATGTCGTAATGATGCCGACCTATCTTAAAAGCCTGTGATCGGCTTTGGCGGTTGCTCAGTTTGGCACGCAGAATATCAAGCATGACGGTCGGCGCTCGAAATTTGCACTCAAGTCCGGCTTTCATGACCTGGCAAAAAAACTGGTCGAGACAAGGGCAATCCCACCAGCCATCCATGTAGGACTCGCCGGCACCGAGAGTCCCCTGGGCCAGCACTCTACGGAAGAAACCTTGTTTATGAACCTGAATATCCCAAGGTTGATTCCCATCGATATGGACATCTGCCAGAGCCAGCAAGTTTTCGACCCTGTTGCGGAAACTGTTGATGGCCATGGCTTTCTCCCTCGGCAGGTTTGGGCAAGCCGGACAGCCTCTATCCGGTAAAACCTATATTTTCCCACTTAAACAGCGCGCTGCTTTTCTAACAGGGTCTTTGCCGTAAACTGGGCCAGCTCACGGAACAGCGATTCGGAGCCGGCTTCCATCTCTTCCTGCGGCAACTGCAGATGGGTCTCGATCCGCGCGCTCCAATCGGCCAGCATATCGGGCGCGGGCAAGGGCGCCAGATGTTGCAGCAGCAGGGTGTGAGCGTCCTTGCGCTGCATAACCTCAAGGCCATCAAGGATCTGCCGGTGCGGGGTACCCTCCCAGATTGCCAGGATCATTGCCTCGCGCAACCAGCGCTCGATCGAATATTCTCCGAGGGTGCCGATTCCGCCATGAACCTCCATGCACCATTTGGCACTCTGTACGGCGAACTCGGCGGTCCAGTATTTGGCCAGATGAGCGACCAGCCGAAACAGATGATAACGCTCGGAGTAGGGTGGTTTCTCCAGCCAGACCGTATTAAGCAGGCGTAGCGCTTCCCAGGCCAGGGCCAGCGCCTCCTGAAGACCTTGCCAGCGCTCATCGAACTGACGTCTGAGCAGGGGCTGCTCGACAATCGGTTTGCCGAATGCCCATCGTCCCCTCGCAAAAGAATGGGCTTCGCTGATGGCCCGCTGGGCCAGGCCAACGCTGCCGATCGCGTTGGCCACCCGGGAGAGGTTGAGCACCTCGAGAATCTGGTAGATACCCCACTCGGCCTTGCCGAGCAGCCAGGCCTCGCTCTCGCGCAGCTCCACCTCGCCGGTCGGCACGCACCGCGTGGCGATCTTGTCCTTGATGCGGCGAATCTGGTAGTTGAGGCCACCGTCTCTGCGTTGTCTCGGCACCAGAAAGAGCGCCAGGCCACGCACGCCCAATGGAGCACCCACCGGCCGGGCAGCGACCACCGCCAGTTCGGCACCGACGTTGCTGGCAAAATACTTCTCCCCCGTCAGTCGCCAGCTTCTGCCCCTGAGCTCGGCCCGGGTTTCGACGTTGGCGGCCAGGTCCGATCCGCCCTTGATCTCGGTCATCCAGGTGGCGCCCTGCCAGACGGTCTCATCCCGGCGCAGCATGTGCGGCAAAATACGTTCTCTCAGCGACCTGGTGCCGTATTTATAAAGCGGCACCGCCGTGCCGAGGGAGACGGTGTAGGGGCAATACAGACCGGTATCATAAAAGGCGGTGATGTAGCCGAGCAGGTAGAAGGGGAGAAGGGATTTGTTTTCGAAGGTCCGCCAGAGCACCCCGCGGCGGTAGCCTTCGAGCAGTAATTTTCGATACTCAGGGCCCAGCAAGACCTCGTCACAGCGCTCGCCAAAGCGATCGAACATCCTCAACCAGGGCGTCCCGCCCCGATCGACCGCCTCCGAGATGGCCTTGCCGTCCCGTTCCCACCAGTTTTCAAAGTCGCGCAGTTCAGCCTCGAGCGGTAGGACGCCGAGCATCTGGCGCAGGAAATCACTGGGAGAAGAGAGGGTTGCGAAGCTCATAGGGGCCCCTCCACGGGAAAAGTTTAATTCAAACGGTTGGACCTGTGACTAGCGTAGCAGCTTTTCATGGGATTTAAACCGGAGCCAATTGATTCATAGGGTGCTTGGCGGCTGGGCAGGGTAACTCGCGGAAAACAGACGACCCGGCGGATGACGAAAGTGGTGAAAGGAGCGAAATTGTCCGAGGCTGTTAACATGTATACAGACCCTGTGGTTCCATGATTTGCGTGAACCTGACGTAGACAGAACGAATGGAGGACGAGATGCTTAATCTGGCTTCGGTCTTTACCCATAGCGCGGATCAATATCCTGACAAAACCGCGCTGGTGTGCGGAGCGTCGCGCCTGACCTATCGGCAGATGCACGGGTCGATCAATCGGATCGCCAACGGGCTGGCGGCCGCCGGAATCGGCCGGGGGGACAAGGTTGCCTTAAGCTGTCTGAATCTTCCCTATTTCCCGCTGGCCTACTACGCCATCCTCAAGGTCGGTGCTACGGTTGTACCGCTGAACGTATTGTCGACCGCAAAAGAGATCGCCTACTACCTCAATGACTGTCAGGCCAAGGCCTATCTCTGCTTCGAAGGGAGCAAGGAACTGCCGATGGCCGAAGCAGGTCATGAGGGATTTCGCCAGACTGAGAGCTGCCGATATTTCTGGGTGATGATGGCCGATCCCGCGGCTCCTTCCTGCATCGAGGGGACAACCAGCCTGGCGCAACTGATGGCGACAGAGTCCGCCGACCGTGATATCGCCGCGACCGGTCCCGAGGATACGGCGGTGATCCTCTATACCTCCGGCACCACCGGTTTCCCGAAGGGCGCGGAACTCACACACTCCAACATGGTCCTCAACGCGCTGGCCTCCAGGTCGATCATGGCTATGGTCTGTGAGGATGTGCATATCGTCACCCTGCCGCTGTTCCACTCCTTTGGTCAGACCTGTCAGCTGAACGCCGGTTTTGCCGGCGGCAGCTGCCTGGTATTGATTCCCCGTTTTACGGCCGAGGCGGTCTTTTCCGCCTTGCAGCAGGAAAATGGCTCGATATTCGTCGGCGTACCGACAATGTACTGGGCGCTGCTCTCCTACGATAACAGCGACGACCGTTTCGATATGGAGCGGATCGTCAAGAACCTCCGTCTCGGTGTTTCGGGCGGCTCGTCCCTGCCGCTGGAGATCCTCACCGGCTTTGAGAAGAAATATCGCGTTCCGATCATGGAAGGCTACGGTCTGTCTGAAACCTGTCCGGTTGCAACCTTCAACCATCTCGATCGCATCAGAAAACCGGGTTCGGTCGGCACGCCGATCTGGGGTGTCGAGGTCCAGATCGTTTCTGCGGACGGCGACACGCTTGCGGTCGGTGAAGTCGGCGAGGTGAGGATTCGCGGGCATAACATTATGAAGGGTTACTACGGCAATCCCGAGGCCACGGCGAGTGTCATCAGGGATGACGGCTGGTTTCATACCGGCGACCTGGGCAAACTGGACGAAGATGGCTATCTCTACATCGTTGATCGGGTCAAGGAGATGATCATCCGTGGCGGCTACAACGTCTACCCGCGCGAGATCGAGGAGGTCCTCATGGCCCATCCCGCCGTCTCCCTGGTGGCGGTTCTCGGCGTACCGCATGATCAGCATGGTGAAGAGATCAAAGCCTATGTCGTGCGCAAGCAAGGGGCGTCCCTGAGCGAACAGGAGTTGATCGCCTGGGGCAAGGAACAGATTGCCGCCTACAAGTATCCGCGCATGGTTGAGTTTCGCGATGCGCTGCCGATGACGGCGACCGGTAAAATTCTCAAGAAAGCACTCAAGGCTGAGCTGGAGTAGGCAAGCGGTTAAGGCCTGGCAGGCAGCGGCTGATTTCAGGTCCGAGGAGGAGGGAAGTTCCGGAAATAGCTTAAAGCAATAGGACAACAATAGCCAATTATGTACTTGA
>JAUXIR010000175.1 GCA_030620915.1 Geopsychrobacter sp.
GACCGGGCTTTTTACGTAACTGACTGGAATCAGTTGTATTTATGGTCGGAGCGAGAGGATTCGAACCTCCGACATCCTGGTCCCAAACCAGGCGCGCTACCAGGCTGCGCTACGCTCCGAGGAGGCATTTTGTACCATGATCTTATCCGGGATGCAATAGAATCTTTTCTGCCTTATTTATTTAAATGATCCACTCCGGTGTCGGGTTCTTTCCCTCAAGCATTCTGAGGACTTCTTCGGCCAGTACATGCGGATCGGTGGCGCCGTTCAGGTTCAATTCGGCTGAGGTCGGAGGCTCGTAGTTGAGTTCTACCAGCGACTGTTTGCCCGGTGCTTTTTGTTCTAAGCTCTGATAGTAGCCGCTGTCATCTCGAGCGACACAGAGTTCGCGAGGAGAGTCGAGAAAGATTTCGTAGAAATCAATTTTGTCCGATATCTCACGCGCTCTCTTGCGTTCCACGGTGTAGGGGGAGGTGGTGGCCACCAGGACGATCAGCCCGGCTTCTGCTGTGAGTTTGGCGACTTCGCCAATTCTACGGATATGCTCGACCAGGCCGCAATCGGTGTAGTCGAGATCAGCGTTCAGTCCGCGCCGCAAATTGTCTCCATCGAGTAGGCAGCTATGCCGTCCCGCAGCGTGCAGTTGTTTTTGGACCAGGTTGGCCAGCGTGGTTTTACCCGCTCTACGCCGCCCGGTAATCCAGATGATCGCAGGTCTCTGCCCCTTGATGGCCGCTAGCGTATTGCTGTCGACCTCAAGCTCTTGCCAGGGGATGCTATCTGATGCCGGCAGCACCTCCTCAACCATGCCGGCGCCGACGGTGGCGTTGGTCAGCCGGTCGATCAGGATGAAGCTGCCGGTCAGGCGGGTATCTCGATACAGGTCGCAGGAGATGGCGCTGCTCAGGTTAAGCCGGCACAGGCCGACCTCGTTCAGTTCAAGTGCCTTGCCGGGTTCTTTTTGCAGGCTGTTGACATTGACCTTGTGGATTATCTCGGCAATCTGGACCGGGGTGGTTGCAGCGCCCATCTTGAGCAGGTAGCTGCGGCCGGGTAACAGGTGCTTGTCATGCATCCAGACGATTTTAGCCTGGAGCCGATCGCTCGCGGCCGGGATGTTCTCACTGGCGGACAACATGTCGCCCCGGCTGATATCGATTTCATCTTCGAGGGTCAGGGTGATCGCCTGCCCGGCTGTTGCTTCGTGCAGATCGCCATCCATGGTGATGATCCGGGCGATACGGCTCTGCTTGCCTGATGAGGCAACCAGAATACTGTCGCCTGGGTGGATGGTGCCGCTGGCGATGGTGCCGCAGAATCCGCGGAAATCGAGGTCGGGACGGTTGACCCACTGCACCCGCATGCGAAATGGCTTGTTATTGCTGTTGTCAGGCAGCGCAACTGTTTCTAAGTGATGCAGCAGGCTTGGTCCCCTGTACCAGGGCGTGTTGCCGCCGGGGGAGATGATGTTGTCCCCTTTGAGCGCAGAGAGCGGGATGCTGAAGATCTCTTCAAAGCCGAGGTCGGCGGCAAAGGTTCTGTACTCGGCACAGATATTCTCATAAGTCTGTTGGTCGTAGTCGATCAGGTCCATCTTGTTGATCGCCAGTACGACCTTGCGGATGCCGACCAGCGAAACCAGGTAGCTGTGACGCCGGGTCTGGGTGAGTAGCCCTTTGCGCGCATCGACAAGGATGACCGCCACATCGGCGGTTGAGGCCCCGGTAACCATGTTGCGTGTGTACTGTTCGTGTCCGGGGGTGTCGGCGACGATGAACTTGCGTTTGTCGGTCGAAAAGAAGCGGTAGGCGACATCGATGGTGATTCCCTGTTCGCGCTCGGCCTGCAGGCCATCGAGCAGCAGGGCGTAGTCGATCTCTTCCCCTTGCGTACCTACTCTCTTGCTATCGGCGGCGAGGGCCTCAAGCTGATCCTCGAAGATCATTTTCGAGTCCCAGAGCAGGCGACCGATCAGGGTGCTTTTGCCATCATCGACGCTGCCGCAGGTGATGAAGCGCAGCAGCGACTTCTCTTCCTGTTGTTTCAGGTAGGCGAGGATGTCTTCAGAGATCAGTTCAGATTGGTGAGCCATTTGAAAACTCCGTTTTCAGGTTCGACGTTCCATGTTTGACGTTCCATGTTCGGCGACCTATGATCTATGTTTTTGACGTTAACTTGGAACCTGGCACCTCGAACGTCGAACCGTTTCAAAAGTACCCTTCCTGCTTCTTCTTCTCCATCGAGCCGGACTGATCGTGGTCGATGGCTCGTCCCTGACGTTCACTGGTGCGGGCCAGCAGCATCTCCTGGATGATCTCGGGCAGGGTTGCGGCTGTCGACTCGACGGCGCCGGTCAGCGGGTAGCAGCCGAGGGTGCGAAAGCGGACCGGAATATTCTTGACCTCTTCGCCCGGTTTGAGCTTGATCCGTTCATCGTCAAGCATGATCAGCATGCCGTCCCGTTCGACCACCGGGCGTACCGCACTGAAGTAGAGCGGCACGATCGGAATCTTTTCCAGGTAGATGTATTGCCAGATATCGAGTTCGGTCCAATTCGATATCGGGAAGGTGCGGATCGATTCGCCCGGATTAACCCGCGCGTTGTAGATGTTCCACAGTTCAGGGCGTTGATTCTTAGGGTCCCAACGATGGTTGGCACTGCGGAAGGAGAAAATTCGTTCCTTAGCGCGCGATTTTTCCTCATCGCGCCGTGCGCCCCCGAAGGCGGCATCGAAGCCGTACTTGTCGAGGGCCTGCTTGAGCCCCTCGGTCTTCATGATGTCGGTATAGCGGGCACTGCCGTGTACGAAGGGGGATATGCCCTGTTCGACCCCCTCCTGGTTGGTATGAACCAACAGATCGAAACCGACATCCTGGGTCATCTTGTCGCGAAAGGCGATCATCTCCTTGAACTTCCAGGTGGTATCGACGTGCAGCAGCGGAAAAGGGATCTTGGCCGGGTAGAAGGCCTTGCGTGCCAGATGCAACATCACCGCCGAGTCTTTACCGACCGAATAGAGCATCACCGGGTTTTCGAACTCGGCAACGACCTCGCGCATGATGTGGATGCTTTCGGCTTCTAGCTGTTCAAGGTGTGTCATTGTTTGTCCTTTTTGCAGATTTGGGAATGGAGGGCGGTTTCGTCCCGGAGAATTTTCTCCTCACACCTCACTCCTTACACCTCACGAAATTAGTCTGTCAGCGGCGATGCAGACCGCATTCTTTATTCTCTGGATTTTCCCACCACCAGCGACCGGCGCGTGTATCCTCACCCGGTTTGATCGCTCTGGTGCAGGGTGCACAACCGATCGACGGATAGCCTTGGCTATGCAGGCGGTTGACCGGCAGGCGATGGTCCGTGGCATAGGTCCAGACCCGTTCATCGTCCCAGTCGATCAGGGGATTGATTTTGATAATCCCGCCATGGGCTTCATCGACTTCAATTCCTTCGAGTCCGTTGCGTGTAGTGCTCTGCGCCCTGCGTTGGCCGGTGATCCAGCCGGTTCGGCCGGCAAGAGCCCTGCCTAAGGGTTCAACCTTGCGGATATGGCAACATTCATGGCGGTTTTCGAGGCTTTCCCGAAAGGAGAAGAGGCCTTTTTCTCTTTCCAATTGTTGCAGGGCTTCGGTTTGCGGCAGGTACCAGTCGATATTGAGCCCATATTTCTGCAGCAGGGCTTCAGCAACCCCATAGGTTTCTTCGTGCAGGCGACCGGTGTCGATGGCGAAGATTGTGACCTGTGGTGCGATGTTGCGCAGCAGGTCGATCACCACCAGATCTTCAACGCTGAAGGAACAGGCCATACCGACATTTTTGTCAGCGGCTTTTTGCAATCCTGCAGTGAGGATCTCCTCTGCCGCAGATATATTGCTGGATGAAATCGATGCACTCATATTCTGCCTCGTCAAATAATATATTCCGGATCGCTCTTCTGCCGACCGTAGGAGATGCGGTTCCAGACTCGCTCATGGCTAATGTAGACAAAGAATTTGATCAGGGTGTCAGCCAGGCCGACGGTGGCAGCAAACTCCCCTTTGCCGGTCAACCAATAAACGATGCAGGTTGTTATAATTGTTGCCAGCAGGCGCCAGGAGAGGGCCTTGGCAATGCTTCTACGGGGAGTATCCATCAGCTAATATCCTTGTGGTTGGTTTTAACGGAGGCTACTAAACCCTAGTAGTTCTGTCAACAAGAAAATATATGAAAATAACATTAAAATAGTGTACAATCGTGAAAGGTGCGTAAGTACAGCTATCTACGACATTTATAGGGTGATAGTTGAACTTGACAAAACTACTGATAAATGATTATATCGGCAAAATTAATAATTGTGAGGAGTTATGGAATGAAACTGGATGATCAGCAGTTAAGGCTTGAGGGGGTCTACCGACAAAATGACCAGGGTGAGTACATGCAGCGGGTTAAACTGGCTGGCGGAGTTATGTCGGTAATACAGGCTCAGGCCCTGGCCGATCTCGGCGGACGGTTCGGCAGCGGTGTGTTTCATTTGTCGACGCGCGGTAGTGTCGAGTTTCATGGCCTGCATGCCGAGGATCTGCCCGAGGTTTATCGAGGTCTGGCAGCTGTCGGTCTGTTCTCCCGCGGGGCCTGTGGTGGTGCAGTGCGCGGGATCTCCTGCAGCAGCAGTTTCGGCCCCGGTTTCGAACGGACTCAGGTGATGCTGCGCCATTTCCTGCACCATTTCAGTGGTAATCCGCATTTTGAAGGGC
>JAUXIR010000340.1 GCA_030620915.1 Geopsychrobacter sp.
CCTGCTAGCTAACTGTTATCTGGCGCTCCGCAAACCCAACAACCTGACCCGAACGCAGCTTGCATCGCTTACGCAACTCCACCTGACCATCGACGGTGACGCGCCCTTCGGCAATCGCCAGCTTGGCAGTGCCGCCACTTGAACAAAGACCGAGCAACTTCAATAGATTGCACAGCTCGACAAACTCGCGGCCATTCAGTTCAAAATTTTCCACCACAACTCCTCTTTCCATTTCCCGGGCAGCTCATTTATTTGAAATTTTCGTTCCTGCCTGCTGTTTTTTCCGATTTTCGAGCAACCTTCTTTTCAGCCACCCAGACGGCATGTCGATAGCCACCCTTGCCGGGCCTTTCACAGCGCACCGAAAAACCGCCGGAGGCGAGGCGCGCTTGAAACCCGGCATCGGGATTTTCACCCCAGACCGCAAAGATTCCACCTGACTTGAGTGCTGAGCGGGTCCGCTCAATGGCACGACTGCCGTAGATCGGGTCCTTGTGCCGGTCGGTCTGAGGATGGGGACCGCGATAGAGGTCGAGGATGATAGCGTCGAACCGGGCGGCACCCGCTGTCCGGATCAGATCAGAGACATCGGCTATTTCGACCCTGACCCGCGGATCACTGGCAGCCCCGTTGGTCAGCTCAGCAAGCGGACCGAGGCACCATTCGGAAATCTTGGGATTGAGCTCCGCGACAACAACTTCTGCCGTCTCGGGCAGGAGATCGAGCACGGCCCGCAGGGTAATCCCCATTCCCAACCCACCGACCAGAACTCGCGGACCAGGATGGCCCTTCAATCCCTGACAGCCGAGCTCGCCGAGAGCGATTTCAGAACGTTGCGCCCTGCTATTCATCAACACCCGGCTGCCGAGGGAGATGATAAAATCCCCCTGGCCACGCTGGCGTAACTCAAGGGTCCCCTCATCCTCGGTGACGAATCGGTCAAGCGTCTTCCAGGGCAAAGCCATCGGTTTTCCTCGCAGATGCTGGGCAGAAACGGCGGATAAGAAGGGATTGACGTCAGGAGCTGTTCAGGTGTCGGCGCAGAGGGAGGGATCCTTACTCCGGGGTTTCGTCCTTCTCCTCGTAGCCAACCGCACACTCGAAGCTTGAGGGGACCGTGCGGGCGGTCGTCAGGCTGACGTCGAGACAATCCTTACTCCATTCGCGACGGAACAGATCCTCATAGTGCCCGGGATTTCCGAGGATTTCAGAGAACATCTCATGCAGGGTCTTGTCGAAGTGCTTGGCAAAGACCTCGACCCAGTTTTCAACATCGATCCTGGCGACAACATTTTTGCGTTTACTGATTCTGCAATAGCCCTGACGGGCAAGGGACTCGCCGGTAATAACCATAGATTTTTTGGCCACGGCTAGATTCCTTTCAGCCATGTGGGTCTAAACTGACATACAGTCTGTCCCAGGTTATGCCCGCTACGCATTTATGCGTCCCACCCTCCCGCTGACTTAGATTTAAGAATTAATCGCTCTGTATATAGGTCAGATCGGTCCTGCTGTCAATTTAACCGACCCCGCCAAGCAGAAAAACCTGCTCCATTTGACCTCAGTCCCCATTTTTTGTACTATGCTCGGCGTATAGGCGACGCCCTGCCAGGGTGGTCCGACCTTGCCCCGCAAGGGGATCGTTAAGAACATCGCCCTGCGTGATGCTTCACAGATCTCCTTTCCTTACAGAGTAGCGCCTGGTCTTCGCAATTCCTTCAGACCGGGTCGCGGGTCGCTCTGTCCTATAAAAAACCAAATGGCAATTATATCCAGGGATGCTGCTAGTCGCAGTCAACCACTCTTTACCTCCTCTGCTTTCGGCTGCAGGCCTCCCTCAAGCTACGGCTCATAGGCCCTCTGGTTCAGCACCCCATCACCACAAAGCCAACAGCCTAAAATAACAAGGGAAATAGATGAGCAAGGACGTTCAGATTTCAGTCAAAAACCTGTTCAAAATTTTCGGGACACAGCCGAAAAAAGCAATGGGTTTGCTTGAACAGGGCCTGAATAAAGAAGAGATTTTCAAGAAAACCGAGATGACCGTCGGCGTGCAGGATGCCAGCTTCGATATCTACAGCGGCGAGATCTTCGTCATCATGGGGCTCTCCGGATCGGGCAAATCAACCATGGTGCGGATGCTCAACCGGCTGATCGAACCAAGTGCCGGGCAGGTTCTCATCGATGGTGAAGATATCGTCACCATGAGCAATGATCAGTTGGTCAAAATGCGGCGCGAAAAGATGAGCATGGTTTTTCAATCCTTTGCCCTGATGCCGCACATGAGCGTTTTGCAGAACGCCGCCTTTGGCCTGGAGATGGACGGCATCGACAGACAGACCCGTGAAGCACGCGCACTCCAGGCCCTGGAGCAGGTCGGCCTGGAAACCAGGGCGCAGAGCATGCCGGATGAGTTGTCCGGCGGCATGCAGCAACGGGTCGGTCTGGCTCGCGGGCTGGCGGTTGATCCCGACATCCTGTTGATGGACGAAGCCTTCTCGGCACTCGATCCGTTGATTCGCACCGAAATGCAGGACGAACTGCTGAAGTTGCAAGCCAGGGCGAAACGGACGATCGTCTTCATCTCCCATGATCTCGACGAAGCGATGCGGATCGGTGACCGAATTGCCATCATGGAGGGGGGAAGCGTCATACAGGTCGGCACCCCCGAGGAGATTCTGCAGAACCCGGCCAACGATTATGTGCGCGCCTTCTTCCGCGGTGTCGATCCGACCAACATCTTGACCGCAGGCGATATTGCCGTCGATTCCCAGGTCACGATTATTGTCACCGAGGGCAAAAGTCCCC
>JAUXIR010000049.1 GCA_030620915.1 Geopsychrobacter sp.
TCAGCCAGGGTGCCGAGCAGGTTTTTGATCCGGTAGAAATAATCCGGGACGGCGGGATGGCTCTTGCGGTCAGCCAGATCATCGGCGCGGCGGTGCCATTTGTTGCGGATAATATTCGAGGTGAAAGCCATCCGTACCGGGGTGTTCGGGTAGCGGGCCTCGACATCTCGCACGATCGCCAGCAGTGAGTCGACTGCCGAAGGGTAGCTGGTGCCGAAGGCGGCAATGACAATCGCGGTTTTCTCAGGGTTGTTTTTCATCGCAAGGACATTCGTGAAAGGTAAAAGCAGCACAATCAAACAAATCAGTAAGCGTGAAGCTATCATATTGGCCTCTTCGGGGCGCAGAGTTCAAGCGCAGAGTATAAAAAAAAGCCCGCAGGCTGCAAAATGCAGCCTGCGGGCTTCGTCCGTTTATAGAAGCGGTGCAGTTTTTCCGACCTCCCTTCAGCCCGGGGAGTTAATGTCGGTTTTTCTGTCCGGCAGGTCTTCTGGCTTGCGCATCATCCCTTGAAGCCGCCTTCCCGGAAATTTCCAGTGGCTATCAGCTTCTTGGTCCACGTTTACAGCGGCGGGTCCGCGGGGGATTCGCACCCCTCTTCCCTTGACCGGTCAATTTGTTGTGTCGTTTAACTTATACGGCAGAGCACTTCAGGCTGTCAATCTCACTCGGTCTCCGGCATCGGCACTAACTGGATTTGAATGCGCCGGTTGAAGGCTTTCCCTTCCGCGGTTTCATTGTCCGATATCGGTCGGTACTCGCTGTAGCCGGCCGCGATCAGGCGTTCGCCGGGCAGGCCGACATCGTCTTGCAGCACGTGGACGACGCTGTTGGCGCGCGCGGTGGAGAGTTCCCAGTTGGTTGGGAAGGTCTCTTTGAGACGGCTGCTGATCTGCACGTTGTCGGTATGTCCCTCGACCAGCAGGGCCTTGTCGGGGAACTTGGACATGATATCACCGAGGCTGCGCAGGATCTTTTTCCCTTCGTCTTTGACCGCTGTCTTGCCTGAATCGAAGAGGATCTTGTTCGGCAGGTTGACCGACAGTTTGCCTTTAAGATTGGTGATGGTCAGTTCACCGCGCTGGATCTCCTCTTCGAGCGCCCCGACCAGCTGGTCGTAGGTGTTTTTCAAGCTGGCGAGTTTCTCTTCGCGTGCCTTGCGCTCAGCTTCGATCTGCCCTTTCAGGCTGGCATTCTCCTGCTGGAGCTGATCGATGCTGGTCAGCAGCTGAGCGTTGTTCTGGTTTAGATCTTCAAGCTGCTGCTGCATCTGTTCCTTACGGCTGCTGAAGGTCTGTTTTTGACGGTCTTTATCCGCACGATCATTCATCAGGGTTTGCTGGAGCTCGGAGTTTTTCCTGAGCATCTCAATCAGTTTGGCGTTGAGCTTTGAGGCCTCGGTTTCAAGGTCCTGTTTCGGCCCCTCGAGATCACCGATGCGGGTATTGGCAGCAGCGAGGTTTTGTGCCAGCTGAGTCGCTTCGTTGGCTTTCAGGTCGAAGGTGCCTTGGCTGACACAGCCGGTCAGTAGGGCAATTATGGCGAAATACGCAAGTCTTTGCATCCTCTGCTCCCTAGAATTAAAGTCATGGAAATGAGTTCATATTGTTCACACAAGTACTCGAAATGTAAAGAGGATTCCGCTGGCTTGAATGAAGGGATTTCGGTTGCGGACCCTGGGGGGCTGTGTTATAAAAAAGAAACTTTAAATGAGAAACTGCCCTGTAAAATTATGGGTTTGCGGAGTCGTTCATGTTTGAAATCCAGAGAATTATTGAGACCGCCTTGCAGGAAGACATCGGTCTTGGCGATATCACCACCGAGGTGACGGTTGCTCCCGAAACGATGGCGCGGGCCGAACTGGTGGCAAAAGAGGATTTTATTCTGTCTGGAATCGATGTTGCCGGTCGGGTATTCAAGACGGTCAATCCTGCGGTCGATTTCGAAAAGCTATTGCAGGATGGTTGCAAGGTGCGCAGGGGAGAGGTTCTGGCCTGGTTGCGCGGCCCGGCGGCCAGTTTGCTGCAGGGGGAGCGCGTGGCGCTGAACCTGATGCAGCGGATGAGTGCCATCGCCAGTCTCACCAGTCGCTATGTTGCGGCTGTGGCGGGGACCAGGGCGGTGATTGTCGATACGCGCAAGACCGTACCCGGCTTGCGAGTTCTGGATAAGTACTCGGTGCGTATGGGGGGCGGGCGGAATCATCGGATCGGCCTGTTCGACGGCGTACTGATCAAGGAGAATCATGTCGCTGCCGCCGGTGGAATCGGCGCGGCGATTTCGCGTGCGCGGCAGAAGTTGCCCCATACCCTGAAAATCGAGATCGAAACGCGTAATTTCGATGAGGTCGAGCAGGCGCTGGCCGCCGGTGCCGACATCATTATGCTCGACAATATGAGTCTTGCCGAGATGCGTCGGGCGGTCGAGCTGATCGCCGAGCGTGCGCTGGTTGAGGCCTCGGGAGGGGTCAACCTCGAAACGGTTGCGGATATTGCGGCCACCGGGGTCGATATCATCTCTGTCGGTGCCCTGACCCATTCGATCAATGCCGCCGATATTTCCATGCTGTTTGACTGATACTCCCGCTTCTTCCGGCGGGATTTTTTTCAGGAGTCGATTTGACCTCACGTGAGCAGATCATCCGCCTGTTTCGCAATCGTCCCGGCGAATATATCTCCGGCCAGGAGATCTGCAGTGTTCTGCAAATCTCACGAGCTGCGGTCTGGAAGCAGGTCGAGCAATTACGCGACCTCGGTTTCGAAATTGAAGCCCGCCGTGCACACGGCTACCGCCTGCTTGAGTCTCCCGATCTGCTGCTGTCCACCGATATCGCCTCCGACCTCGATACCCGGTTGGTCGGCCGACAAATCCATTGTGAAAATGAAATCGCTTCGACCAATCAGCTGGCACAACAGCTGGCCGCTCAAGGGGCGCCCGAGGGGTTAGTCGTGTTGGCCGAAACCCAGACGGCCGGGCGTGGCCGCATGGGACGGCGCTGGGAGTCTCCGGCCGGGGTCAACGTCTACTGCTCGATACTGCTGAAACCACAGATCCCACCACGACAGGCACCGCAATTGACTTTTCTCTCGGCCGTTGCCACGGCCGAGGCTCTCAAGGAACTCTACGGCATTGATGCCCGGGTCAAATGGCCCAACGATATTCTGGTCGGTGGGCGCAAGATTGCCGGCCTGCTTAACGAACTCAGTGCCGAAACCGAGCAGATTCATGCTCTGGTGCTTGGGATCGGCATCAACGTCAATATGGCGGCCGATCAGTTTCCTGACGAACTGCGCTATCCGGCAACCTCGGTGAAAATCGAAACCGAAGAGCTTCAGCTGCGCTTGCCACTGGTCAGGTTGTTGATTCAGAGAATCGATCTGCTCTACGCGGAATTTCTCGCAGAGGGATTCGCTCCCCTGCGTCGACGTTGGGAGACCCTCTTCGACCTGCTCGATCGTCAGGTCGAGGTTGATCTCGGTCAGCGGACTATCTCGGGGGTGGTCGGCGGGCTGGAACCTGATGGGGCGCTCAAACTGTTTTTGCCTGACGGCAGCGTTGAGCGGGTCGTGGCGGGGGATGTACGGCCGATAGGCCGGTGAGGTGTGAATCGCGAGGCGTGAGGCGCGAAAAAAAACTTGATCTTCTAGCTTCGAGCTTCGCGTTTCGCGCCTCGAGTTTTTACGGAGTAACTGATTTATGCTGCTGGTAATTGACGTTGGTAACAGCAATACGGTTCTTGGCGTTTATCTTGAGGATGAGTTGGTGCGCGATTGGCGAATTGCGACCGACAAGGATCGAACTGTCGACGAGTACGCGATTTTGGTGCACAACCTGTTTGAGTTGGCCCAGATGCGTTTTGAGCAGCTTTCGGCGGTGATCATCTCCTGTGTCGTGCCGCCGATGTTGAACAGCCTTGAAGCCCTCTGTCGTAAGTATTTTAAGCTTGTGCCGCTGGTTGTCGGCCCCGGAGTCAAGACCGGTATGCCGATTCAATATGACAACCCTAAAGAGGTTGGTGCTGACCGGATTGTCAACGCGGTTGCTGCTTTCGCTCGCTGGCGCTGTGGGATGATCGTGGTCGACTTCGGGACCGCGACAACCTTTGATGTCATCTCTGCCGCAGGCGAGTACCAGGGGGGAGCAATCGCTCCCGGGGTAGGTATTTCGGCCGAGGCTCTGTTCGCTCGTGCCAGCAAGTTGCCGCGTGTTGAATTTGTCCGTCCGCCGCAGGTCGTCGCTAAAAATACGGTCAGTAGCATGCAGTCAGGAATATTCTACGGTTATGTCGGGCTGGTCGAGGGGATCGTCACGCGTATCCGCGAGGAGGTTGGGCAGCCGCTCAAGGTGGTTGCTACCGGTGGACTGGCGGCATCAATTGCCGAGGCTAGTGATATGATCGACAGTGTTGAGCCTTTTTTAACCCTCGAAGGTTTGCGGATCCTCTATCAGCTGAATAGCTGAAAACCATTTAAGTAGGTGCCTGATTGGACCAAACGTAACGGCATGAAGTGACTCTGGCGTGAGTGGAGAACCGCTAATATGGAACTCTCTTACGATCCCCTTTTCTGTTGCAAAGGAGCGAGCATGGGCAAATACGATACGACGATGTTGAGAAACCTTGGGATTGTCGCACACAACAGCGCTGGTAAGACCTCCCTGGTCGAGGCGATGCTGTTTGATACCGGGATGACCAAAAAACTTGGCAAGGTTAGCGATGGCTCCTCCTCCATGGATTTTGAGGAAGAGGAAATCAAGCGTGGAATGACTCTTGGCGCCAGTCTCAACCACTGTGTCTGGAACAATTACAATCTGAACATTGTCGATACTCCCGGGGTCAGCAACTTTCTGCACGACACCCGCCGTTGTTTGCGCGTGCTCGGCGGGGCGGTCGTGATCGTCTCGGCCATCTCCGGGGTCAAGTCGCAGACGCGTAAAATATGGGAGTGGTGCGATAAGTTCGAGGTGCCGCGTATCGCTTTTGTGAATAAAATGGACCGCGAACGTGCCGACTTTCTCAAAGCGGTCGATGATATGGAAAAATCACTGGGTGTGCGCAGTGCGATTGTCACCATGCCGATCGGTGCCGAAGAGAATGTTCGTGGCACGATTGATCTGGTGAAGATGAAAGCGCGGCTCTATGAGTTTGACGAGACCGGTACTTTCAAGGAGGTCGATATCCCGGCCGATCTGCTTGAAGAGGCACAGCGCCTGCGCCTGCAACTGGTTGAAACGGTAGCCGAAGCCGATGACGCCTTGATGGAGAAGTATCTCGAAGATGAGGAACTAAGCGAAGCAGAGCTGCTGCGCGGTTTGCGCGAAGGGACTCTGACCGGCGTCTTCACCCCGGTTTTCTGTGGCAGTGCCCTGGCCAATGTCGGTGTGCGTCAGCTTCTCGATTATATCGTTGCCTGTCTCCCTTCGCCGGTCGATAAGGGGACCCAGGTCGGGACAGTCCCTGATAAAGACGAGGTGGCCGAACGTCAGCCGAGCGAAGAAGAACCCTTCTCGGGCATGGTATTCAAGACGATCAACGATCCCTATGCCGGAAAGCTCAGCCTGATAAGGGTCTATTCCGGAACCCTGCAGCCCGACAGTTATGTGTTCAATCCGAATCGTGATGAAAAGGAGCGGGTTGGACATATCTTCATGATGGCCGGCAAGGAACAGCAGGATGTGAAATCTGCAGTGGCCGGCGAGATTGTCGCCCTGCCGAAACTTAAATACACCGCAACCGGCGATACGCTCTGTGATCTGCAGACGCCGATTATTTTTGAGCCGCTGGTGCCGTTAAAGCCGATTATCTCCTTCGCCCTCGAACCCGTCAAAAAGGGGGATGAGGATAAGGTTTATAGCGGTTTGCAAAAATTGATGGAAGAGGATCCAACCCTGCGAGTAATTCGTGATGATGAAACCCACGAGATGGTCCTGGCCGGGATGGGACAGGTTCATCTTGAGGTTGCGGTTGAACGTCTTAAGCGTAAATATGGTGCGGCTGTCACTTTGAAGGAGCCGAAAGTGCCCTATCGTGAGACGATCCGTGCCAGTACCGAAGTCCAGGGGAAACACAAAAAACAGTCTGGCGGACGTGGCCAGTTTGGTGATGTCTGGATCAAGGTTGAGCCTTTACCGCGTGGCAGCGGTTTCGAATTTGTCGACAAGGTGGTCGGTGGAGTGGTGCCACGCAACTACATCCCGGCCGTCGAAAAAGGGGTGATCGAAGCGATGCGAACCGGTCCTTTGACCGCCAGCCAGTTGGTCGACCTGAGGGTCACTCTTTACGATGGGTCCCATCATTCGGTCGATTCATCGGAGATGGCCTTCAAAATCGCCGGATCTATCGCGTTTAAAAAAGCGATGGAGAGCTGCAAGCCGACCCTGCTTGAGCCGATTATGAGTTTGGAAGTCACGGTGCCGGATGATTGTATGGGGGATGTGATCGGTGATCTGAATTCACGCCGCGGTAAGGTCAATGGTGTAGAACCGCAGGCGAATGCACAGACTATCCGTGCCGAGGTTCCGATGTCAGAGGTGCTGCGCTATGCACCGGAACTGCGCTCAATGACCTCTGATCGCGGTATGTTCTCTATGGAATTCGACAAGTATGAAGAAGTACCGTCTCATCAGACGGTAAAAATTTTAGCCGATATTGGAAAAGCCTAGACATCGCAGGGCGCCCTGCAAAATGAGGTGGGGTGTGCCATCGGTGCCTGATGCTTTGGAGAGGTGTTGCATGAGCGAAGAAAAGGTAGGGCCGGAGACTCCGACAGATGAAAAGGAGTTTTCATTCAGCGGTGAACCGGAAAGTATTACGGGGCAGGAGACTGCTGGTTCCGACGAACCTCCGTCAGGGTTTACGCTGGAAGAAGTTCCTGACAAAAAAGGTGGGCCGCTACGACTGTTGCTGCTTTTGGTATTAGTCATTGGTGGGGCAGGCGCGGGATTTTATCTATTTGGTCAAGATCTATTTTCTCCCGATACGCCCGTTACACTTGTCCAGCCGCAAAAGCCGAGCAAGATGAAGGTGCCTGCCCGTCTTCAGCCAGTTGAGAAGCCCGAAGCTGTTAAGGAAGAAGTTGTGTCGGCTAAAAAAATTGCAGCGGTCGTAACCAAACCCGTTTCCGTACCAGCACCTCCCCCGGCATCAGCACCAGCCTTTGCCTTGACGGCCGGCAGCTATCTTTACCAGGGCTGGTTGAGCAAGGCGATCACTCAAGTTGAAAGGATGGGATATAAGGTTGTCTCCAGCAAAATCTCAGAGGCGCACGAGATGACACGCCTGCTGGTAGGAGTTTATGGGAGGCCGTTGGCCGAAAAACGCCTGGCGGAAGTGAAGAAACTCTCTGATGGGGCTTTTCTTGCGGCCGAAGAGGGCAAGTTTGCGGTCTATGCCGGGTCCTTCCTCTCCCTTGATAAGGCGCGACGTTGGGCCGATCTTCTTTATCAGCAGGGCGTGATAGTTAGGGAACTCCAGGTTAAGGTCGACTTGCCGCGCACGACTCTGCGCTTCGGTAGCTTTGCTACGCGTGGCGAAGCGCAGAAGGTTGTGAGTAGGTTGACGAAGTTGGGGGTCAAAAAACTGCAGATTGTCCCATTTAAATAGACCCGGTTCCATCCATTCAGGGGGGGGAGAGTCAGAGGTCATCCAGGATTGAGTAGTCACGAAGAACAAAATATCAAGTTCAAGGTGCCAAACGACGTTGCCAAGATCATGAAGCAATGGGGTGGGCACAATGTCAAACTCGCCGCCGCTCGTGGTGCCCTGCCGATGTCTGGTCCGAATCTGGTGACGGTGCTCTTTATCTTCTTCTATGGTGAGGATAGGGAGCTTAAGGCTGAAGCGCTTAAGACCTTAAAGGATTTGTCACCGGGCATCCTCAAGTCGGTCTGTGGCAAGGTCGACATCCATCCCGAGAT
This sequence comes from Geopsychrobacter sp., assembly GCA_030620915.1. Taxonomy (GTDB): domain Bacteria; phylum Desulfobacterota; class Desulfuromonadia; order Desulfuromonadales; family Geopsychrobacteraceae; genus Geopsychrobacter. Next base: position 7,915 of record JAUXIR010000049.1, read on the forward strand.
TCTCGATCTTCTAGCGCGCCTCCACTTTAAAGACATGGGCGTTATGGAGCCGCTCTTGACCAATCGAATGGTTGGGCTCAAGACCCTCTTCTTCGTTGCGGAGCACGCTTCGGGCGATGTGCTTGACCTGCTGGCCAGCAATGATATGGCTATACGTCAGGCCAAGGCATTGCGAACCCTGATCATCAACAACCCGCACGCCGATAAAGTCTTGAAAATCAGGCTGGGCTGGAAGGAAGAGGTTAAGACCCCGGCGCCTGAGGCGCGGGCGGAAGCAGTCGAAAAGAAATCTTCAGCGGCTGATGAAAAACAGCAGGTGCCTGAGGAGGA
>JAUXIR010000256.1 GCA_030620915.1 Geopsychrobacter sp.
ATCTTCGGCCTTCTGCCGCATGTCATCGTCAGGGGGGTCGTGCGGGCGTCCTGCTTCGGTCATGGTAAGATGGTGACGGAACGCGGAGGCAGGTTATGGCGACAGGCTGGCAGGCGGCCTATCTGCAGTTGGGAATGGGAGAGCTGAGGGCGCGGGCCGAACGGGCCTGGCGGCACCTGCAGTCCTGCGACCTCTGCGCCAGGGGCTGTCAGGTCAACCGGCTGCTCGGGACCGAGCGGGGTTTCTGCGGCAGCGGGCGGGAGATCCTGGTCTACAGCCAGGGACCACATTTCGGCGAGGAGCCTCCCCTGGTCGGTCGGCAGGGTTCCGGAACCATCTTCTTCAGCCGCTGCAACCTGCACTGTGTCTTCTGCCAGAACTGGGAGATCAGCCAGCGGGGCGAGGGACGCATGCTTGCGCCGGAGCAGTTGGCCGCATTGATGCTGCAGTTGCAGGAGTGCGGCTGTCACAACATCAACCTGGTCTCGCCCAGCCATCTGGTGGCCCAGCTCCTGGCGGCCCTGGTGGTGGCCGTGGAAGACGGCCTGCGCTTGCCGCTGGTCTACAACAGCGGCGGCTACGACAGTCTTGAGGCGCTGGCCCTGCTCGACGGGGTGGTCGACATTTACCTGCCCGACATGAAATGCGCCGACTCCGAGGTCGCGGCCCCCTGGCTGGGAGTGGACGACTATGCCGAGGTCAACCGGGTGGCGCTGCTGGAGATGCATCGCCAGGTCGGGGAACTGCAGCTCGGGCCCGGCGGCCTTGCCCGGCGCGGCCTGTTAATTCGCCACCTGTTGCTGCCACAGAACGCCGCCGGCACCGACCGCTTGCTGCGCTTCGTCGCCGAGGAGCTGTCGCCGGACACCTGGCTTAACCTGATGGACCAGTATCGTCCCTGTTACCGGGCCGATCAGTATCCGCCTCTGGATCGCCGGCCCAGTTCCAGCGAACTGCAACGGGCGCGGAACTGGGCGACGGAATTGGGGTTGCTCCATCTGCTGAGCTAAGTGAGGAGCAATAAATGATCTGGACCCTTTTCCTGTTATCAGTTCATATTGCCGCCAAGCGGGGGTGTTGACGCCGCAAGCGATGGGGGAGGATGATGAGTAAAAGAGCCTAGTGATTACAGAGGAGGCGATTATGACGACTCAAAGGGTAAACGGCGATACCAAGGTATGGGACGTACTACAGCGGCATCCGGGGACTTACGACATATTTCGGCGTTTCGGCTGTCCCGATATGCGCACCGGGGTGTTTGCCCTTTCGGCCCATGTCATGAAAGTGCGTTGGGCGGCGCGTGTCCACCACATCGAACTGGCCCGGCTGCTCGCGGATCTCAACCATGAAATCGCCCAAGAGGAGCAGCAGGCCGCCGATAATCGGCATTGAAGCGGAAAGCGATGATTGATGACCGGGATCCGTTCCTTTTTGGCTATTCCCCTGCCGTCCGAGCTACAGAAACGGCTGGGTTGCCTGCAGCAGGAACTTAAACAGGGGCTGCCGGAGTTGCGCCCGACAGCCCCGCAGAATCTACACCTCTCCCTGCAGTTTCTGGGCGACCAACCTCAGGAGTTGCTGGCTAGGATCGGCGGGCTTATGCTCTCAATCGGGGATTCCAACCCCTCCTTTTCGGTGGTGCTTAAGGGGCTGGGGAGTTTCCCGGGCGGCAGACGTCCCCGGGTGGTCTGGCTGGGGGTCGAACCTGTCGCGCAATTGCGGGCCCTGCAGGCCATACTGGCCGAGGGGCTGTGTGAACTCGGCCTGCCCCGCGAAACGCGGCCCTATCGGCCGCACCTGACCCTTGGTCGTCTGCGCCGTCCCCCGCTCGAGAGCGGAATCCTGGAGACTCTCAGGGAGAGCGACTGCGGCTGGTTGGAGGTCAACCGCATGGTGTTGTTCAGTAGCCGGTTGACCCCACAGGGGGCGGTACATCATCCGTTGCGCGAGGTCGAACTGACCGGTTCCGGTCGAACCCGCAGCTGAAAGATAAGCGGGGATCAGCGCCTGTCCATCAGTCCTTTTTCGATTATCTTAACCCGCGCAGCGACGCTGTGGTGCCGAATCGATCTGATCCTTGTTGCGGGTGGCGCAGAAGCCTTGCAGTCCCCGCCGAATTCTGTGAAAATGGCGATATTCCCCTGGTTTGCTAATTTATCCCTCAAGCAAGAAGATCGCCCATGTCGACTGTTCTGTCATCCGCGCATAGCCTGTCGAGCCGCCTGAAGGTGGGGGCGAAGGATTCCTGGGATCTGGTCCGTTCGCCCGATTCACTCTATCTGGGGCTGAAGAAGAAGTGGCTGGTGCCGACCCTGCTGCTGCTCTCCCTGCTCTTGGTGCCGACGGTTCTGCTACCGGCCACGGGTTTTATCCTTGAGAAAATCTATCCCCCGATTGAAAATAAACAGCTCTTCGGCCTGCTCGATTTGGGTCATGCGGATGCTCGGCTTGAGATCCGCAAGAGTCAGTCGGCCTACCTGCTCTGGACATTGGCCGGGGTGGTGATTGCGGCCGGACTGGTCGGTTATGCGCCGATTGTGCGCGTTTCGGCCGAAGACCAAAAGGGGCAGCCGTTGAAGACGCAGCACCAGAGGTCCGGCGTCAAGGGTCCGTTCAATCTGGAGGAGCGCTACCGGATTGATGCAGAGATCGGTACCGGAACCATGGGGGTGGTTTTTTCTGCTTTTGACCAGAAGCTGGAACGGCAGGTCGCGCTAAAAGAGTTGCCCGCGGTTTTTGTGCGCAATCCGGAGCGCCGCGAGCGTTTTCGGCGCGAAGCACTGACCCTGGCCAGGCTCTCCCATCCGGGCATTGTGCATATCTACGATCTGCTCGATGATGGTGATCGCATGGTGCTGGTGATGGAACTGGTCCGCGGTGGAACCCTTGCGGACCTGATTGTGCAGCGGGCACCTGTTACCGTTGCCGAGGCCTGTCGTCTGGTCGATTCGATCTGTGAGACCCTCGCCCATGTGCATCAAGCCGGAATCGTGCATCGTGACCTGAAACCGGCCAATATTCTGGTCGATGAGCAGTGTAATCTGAAGGTGACCGACTTCGGTCTGGCGCGTCTGCTGCAGGAGAGCGGCCTGACCCTCGAAGGCAGTCTGATGGGTTCTCCCAACTATATGAGTCCCGAGCAGGCCGCGGGCAAGTCTAGTGATCACCGGTCCGATCTTTATGCCCTGGGTATCATTTTCTATGAACTGCTGGCCGGTGTTCCGCCGTTTGAGGGAGAACCTGCCGCAGTGCTGGTACAGCAGCTCTCGGCGGTCCCGGCATCACTGCAATCGAAAATTCCAGGGCTGGGGGACGAGATTGAGGGGCTGGTCATGGCGATGTTGAATAAGAATCCGGAGGAACGACTGTCTGATGAGCAGGATATCCGTGCCCGTCTGCAGGCAATACAGGACTAATCGTCAGAGGAGAGACGTGACTATGGCCAAGATTGTTGTGATGTTTAGAAATCAGGTGATCAGGGAGGTGGCGATCGGCCCGCAGGGGATCAAGATCGGCCGTGAGGCTGATAACGATATTCAGATCGATAATGTGGCCGTCTCGCGCTACCATGCCGAGATCTATCGCCAGGGCTATCCGTTTTATCTCGAGGACATGCAGAGTACCAACGGTACCAGCCTGAACGGCGCGGTCCTTGGTTGGAAGGGGCCCTTGAGTCATAACG
>JAUXIR010000182.1 GCA_030620915.1 Geopsychrobacter sp.
CCAAGCCCGCTGAAGCTGCCAAGCCCGCTGAAGCTGCCAAGCCCGCTGAAGCTGCCAAGCCCGCTGAAGCTGCCAAGCCCGCTGAAGCTGCCAAGCCCGCTGAAGCCGCTCCGGCTGCTGAAGCCGCTCCGGCTGCGAAGGCGACTCCGGCCGCTGAATAAATCGTTTTAAAACTTTTGACATTTCGACGGCTGGGCAGCAGTGCCCGGCCGTTGGCGTAAACAACTGAAAATATGGTTTTCCCTGTAGTCAAAAGGAGAGAACCCCGGTAAGGAGGAAAGACGACGTGAGTATCACAGCATCGATGGTATCTGAGCTGCGTAAGAAAACTGGCGCAGGCATGATGGATTGCAAAAAAGCACTAACCGAAACCGGTGGAAATATAGAAGAGGCTGTTGACTTTTTGCGCAAGAAAGGCCTTTCGGCTGCAGCTAAAAAGTCTGATCGTATTGCTGCAGAAGGCGCCGTGGTTGCCGCAGCCGCAGGCGCAAAGGGTGTGTTGGTTGAGGTCAATGCCGAAACCGATTTTGTTGCTAAGAATGCGGAGTTTCAACAGTTCATTCAGGGTATTGCGACGGTCAGCCTTGAAAGCGACGTTTCAGATCTTGAGGCGGTCAAGGGGCTGCAGTTTCCAGGCACCGGTCGCACTGTTGCCGAAGAATTGACCCATCAGATCGCGACCATTGGCGAAAACATGAGTTTGCGCCGTCTCGACCGCTGTAATGCCGGCGAAGGGGTGGTTGTGTCCTATATCCATGGCGCGGGTAAGATCGGTGTCCTGGTTGAGCTGAAGACGACTTCGACCGATTCACAGGTTGGAGATCTTGGCAGGCAGATCGCTATGCATGTCGCTGCCGCCAGCCCGCAGTATCTGAATCGTGAGCAGGTCGCTTCCGCGGTTGTCGACAAGGAAAAAGAGATCATGCGGGTCAAGGCCATTGATAGTGGCAAGCCGGAAAATATTGTTGAAAAGATCATTGCCGGTCAGATCAATAAATATTTCGGCGAAGTTTGTCTGCTTGAGCAGGCCTTCGTTATCGATCCTGACCAGACCGTTGGCAAGATCGTTGGAAAACTGGCCAAGGAACTCGGTACCGAGATCGAACTGAGCAACTATGTTCGTTACCAGCTGGGTGAAGGCATCGAGAAAAAAGAGGACGATTTCGCTGCTGAAGTTGCCGCTCTGAGCAAGTAATCTGCTAATTTTGTCTGGGGATTTTTGTGGCTGAAATCAAATACCGTCGAATTCTGCTCAAGCTCAGTGGTGAAGCCTTAGCTGGTGATCAAGGCTTTGGCATCTCTCCCGAAGTGATCACCGGGATTGCCGCTGAGATCGGTGAGGTCGTCGCCAAGGGGGTCGAAGTGGCTCTGGTGATCGGTGGTGGCAATATCTTCCGTGGCCTTGCAGCTTCATCCAAAGGGATGGATCGTGCCAGTGCTGATTATATGGGGATGTTGGCGACGGTGATGAATAGCCTGGCTATGCAGGATGCTCTCGAGAAGCAGAATGTGGTCACCCGTGTGCAATCGGCAATCGATATGAAGCAGGTTGCCGAACCCTATATTCGTCGCCGCGCCGTTCGTCACCTTGAAAAGGGACGGGTCGTGATTTTCAGTGCCGGGACCGGTAACCCTTATTTTACGACCGATACTGCGGCCAGCCTGCGTGCCATGGAAATCGGTGCTGAGGTTATTCTCAAGGCGACCAAGGTCGACGGGATATATACGGCCGATCCAGCCAAAGATAAAAATGCAGTTAAGCTGAATGACCTGACTTACCTTGAGGTTCTGCAAAAGGGGCTGCAGGTCATGGATGCGACAGCAACTTCGCTCTGTATGGATAATGATCTGCCGATGATCATCTTTGATATGACCCAGCGTGGTAACATCATGAGGGTTGTTTGTGGTGAGCCGATCGGCACAATTGTCAAGGGAGAGAAAAATGGTTGAAGATATCCTCGATGAAGGCCGGATCAGCATGGAGAAGGCGATCAAGGCATTGCGCCGTGATATGGCCAGAGTCCGTACTGGTCGTGCGTCTATTTCGCTGCTTGATGACGTCAAGATTGACTATTATGGAACCCCGACCCCTCTTAGCCAGGTCGCCAATCTCAGCGTGCCGGAACCGCGGATGATCACAATCCAGCCCTGGGAAAAGAATCTTATTTCTGATATTGAGCGGGCGATCTACAAGTCTGACCTGGGGCTCAACCCCTCTTCGGATGGAGTACTTATCCGTCTGCCGATCCCGGCTCTGACCGAAGAGCGGCGTAAGGAGATGGCGAAGCAGGTGCGTCGCATGGGCGAAGAGGCCAAAATCTCAACCCGCAGCGCACGACGTGAAGCCAATGAGACCCTTAAGTCGCTCGAAAAAGACAAAGAAATTACTGCTGACGACCTGAAGCAGGGCGAAAAGGATGTGCAGCAGTTGACCGATGACTATGTTTCCAAGATCGATGTGATCATAAAGGAAAAAGAACAAGAACTGATGGAACTCTGATTCTGCAGATTTCCCTTTCAAACAAGGAGAAGAGTGATGGCACTGAAAATCACTGAAGAATGTATTGCTTGTGGTACCTGTGTTGACACCTGTCCACTGGGAGCTATTGCTGAATCTGGTGATATATACGCAATCAGCGATGACTGCACCGAGTGTCGCGCCTGTGTCGATAGCTGCCCGGTTGACGCGATTGTTGACTGATATTTGTTGTTGATAGGTCTGATCAAGGGCGCCCTGGTGGCGCCCTTTTTTATTGTTTAAACTGCAGTCGCTGAGCGCATTACTTAAACCTTGCGGGTTTTTGTCCAGCCATGCTAATTTTATCTCCCCGTAAATAGGTGCTGTGCTTTCGCTGCTCAGAGCGAGCAGTTTATGAAATTTGACGATGCCAAAATCAGCTAAACCATCTCAATCATTACATCATCTGGCCATTATCATGGATGGCAACGGTCGCTGGGCCGAAGAGCGTGGTTTGCCGCGCGTCGCTGGACATCAGCAGGGTGTGCGCACCGTTGTCGAAATCGTCAATGAGTGTGTGCGTCAGGGGATTTCCTGCCTGACCCTGTTTGCTTTCAGTTCTGAAAACTGGGGCCGGCCACAGTCCGAAGTAGAGACTCTGATGGCACTGCTGCTTGAGTTCATGGCCTCACAGCGACAACGGATGTTGGATGACGGTGTGAGCCTCCGGGTTATCGGTGATCGCAGTCGGTTGTCGGATGAGGTCAAGGCAGCGCTGCAAAAAGCGGAACAGGAGACCGCAGCCGGTTCTCGCCTGATTTTAACCCTGGCCCTCTCATACGGAGGGCGTGACGAAATTGTGCGTGCAGCGCGTAAAATTGCCCAAAGGGTTGCCGCCGGTGAACTTGCCCCCGAGGATATCGGCCCTGCTGACATTGAAACATCGCTCGATACCGCAGGGATACCCGACCCGGATCTGCTGATTCGGACCAGCGGTGAGTTGCGGATCAGTAATTTTCTACTCTGGCAACTTGCTTATGCTGAACTCTATTTTGTTGATGCTTATTGGCCAGACTTCGGCCCGGTTGAATTGCGTCAGGCCCTCGACAGCTATCGGCAAAGGCGTCGTCGTTTTGGATTAACTGCGGAGCAGACCGCAGAAGGGGAGGGACCATCAAACAACGCATCCTGACAGCACTGATTGCACTACCGCTGCTCATTGCCCTGCTCTACTATTCGACACCCGGAGTTTTTGCACTGGTTGCGGCTGTCGTCTCTTTGGTCGGTCTGCTTGAATTCAACCGGATGGCGCTGCTGGGTGAACGTGTTGCCGAGCAGTACCTGAGTGCCGGTGCCGGTAGCCTTTTGATCATCCCGCTCTATCTACAGCGTTTCGATCTGCTGTTGTTTTTTCTGATCTCGACCCTTCTTCTTCTTGCCCTGATGTATCTCTTCAATCTTGGTCCGCTCGATCAGTTGATCTTCCGCCTTGGCTGGCAGGTCATTGGACGGATCTATGTGCCCTTGCTTTTGGGTCATCTGGTCTTGCTTCGTCAACTGCCGGATGGCCGTGGTTGGGTTTTTCTGGTGCTGTTTGCGGTCATGGCCTGTGACACCCTGGCCTATTTTGTCGGGGTCTCTTTTGGTAAGCACAAACTCTACCCGGCCGTCAGCCCCAAGAAGAGTATCGAGGGTAGCTTGGGTGGCCTGGTTGGCTCCTGCCTCGGAGTCTGGTTGGCGGCCGCACTTTTTCTACCGGCCTTTGGTGCCGAACATGTGATTCTGGTTGGTCTGCTGCTCGGAGTTGCCGGGCAGATCGGTGACCTGTTTGAGTCATTGCTCAAGCGTGCTTGCGGGGTTAAGGACTCTGGCGGAATCTTCCCCGGGCACGGTGGTATATTGGATCGCCTCGACAGCCTGTTGTTCGCCTTCCCTCTCGCCTATTACCTGGCGTGTCTACTCTCCTGACTTAATTGTCCGGACAAAAATAGAAATATCTGATGCCCAGTAAAGAACAAAAAACGATAGCTATTCTTGGTTCGACCGGCTCTATCGGGGTCAGCACCCTTGAGATCGTCG
>JAUXIR010000304.1 GCA_030620915.1 Geopsychrobacter sp.
AATTCGAAGTCACGCTGATCATGTGCCGGAACCGCCATGACAGCGCCAGTGCCATAATCCATCAACACAAAGTTGGCCAGAAATACCGGAATTTCTTTACCGGTCAGCGGGTTAATACAGTAACTGCCGGTGAAAATCCCTTTTTTCTCCAGCTCGCCACTGGTTCTATCCAGTTTGTCCTGACGCGAGACCTCGGCAACAAACGCCTCAACCTCGGTGCGCTGTCCTTCAGATACCAGCGAGCCGACCAGCGGGTGCTCGGGAGCAAGTATCATGAAGGTCGCACCGAACAGGGTGTCGGGCCTGGTGGTGAAGACCTTGACCCTCTCGACAGAATTCTTAACCTCGAAATCTATCTCACAGCCGTAACTCTTGCCGATCCAGTTACGTTGCATGGCCAAGACCTTTTCCGGCCAACCGGTGAGGTTGTCGGTTTCATCGAGCAACTCATCGGCGTACTCGGTGATCCGAAAAAACCATTGATCCAGCTCTTTTTGCACAACCAGATTATGACAACGCCAGCAGCAACCGTCTTCGACCTGCTCATTGGCCAACACGGTCTGACAATCGTCGCACCAGTTGACGTTCGAGGTTTTTTTGTAGGCCAATCCCCTTTTCTAGCATACGCAGGAAAATCAACTGCTCCCAACGGGAATACTCAGCATCACAGGTCGCAAACTCACGTGACCAGTCGTAACTCAGACCGATCCGCTTAAGCTGCATGCGCATACTGTCAATATTTTCATAGGTCCACTTGCCGGGATGGGTCCCATGTTCAATCGCCGCATTTTCAGCCGGCATCCCGAAAGCGTCCCAGCCCATCGGATGAAGAACATTAAATCCCTGCAGACGCTTGAAACGGGCAACCACATCGCCTATGGCATAGTTACGCACATGCCCCATATGGATGCGTCCCGAGGGGTAGGGAAACATTTCAAGCAGATAGAATTTCTGTCTTTCATCGAGTTCATCGACCTTGAAAGATTCATTCCTATCCCAGTACCCCTGCCACTTTTCTTCAATCTCGCTAGAGATATACTGATTTTCCATTGCTCCTCCGTGACGAAAACGTCCGGGTCAAAATATCATTCGGCAGATACACGAAAACCGGCACAAGCCGGCATCATGTCAGGGTACCGCCAGATTAAACGGCACCCAAATTAACGATCGAAAACTCGTGAACTACTTTGCGCGATAGGTAATCCGGCCACGAGTCAGGTCGTAAGGTGATAGCTCAACCGTCACTCGGTCGCCAGGCAGAATACGGATGTAGTATTTGCGCATCTTACCGGAGATGTGAGCCAACACAACGTGATCATTATCGAGTTTGACACGAAACATCGCGTTCGGCAGTGGCTCGACGACCACACCTTCTACCTCAATTGCTTCTTCTTTAGCCAAGAGTTCCTCCTGAAATACGAAGTAGCCACCATAGGGCTACCGTCACTGCGGTTTTGAGCGTCTTATGTCATGAACTAAAAAGCCTGTCAAGTTCACGGCGGAATCAGATTCCAAGCATTTTCTTAGCGACTTCCAGAATTCGCGCGGTCTGAATCGGCTTGGTGATATACTCGTTTGCACCGAGTGCGAGTGCGCGGTCACGATCCTCAGTCGCCCCTTCGGTGGTAATGACGATGACTGGGACCTCCATGTACTGCGGATCATTACGAATCAGACTAACCAGTTTAAGGCCATCCATGATCGGCATATTGATATCAGTCACCACCAGATCGAACTTTTGCGCCGACAGTTTCTTCAGCCCGCCGACACCATCACCTGCCTCTTCGATGTGCAGATTGCGAATTCTCTTGAGAGCGAAAACTATCAATTGGCGCATGGTTGGTGAATCTTCGACAACCAGAACTCTGTACTCTGACATGCCAGCCTTCCTCCTGCTGAACCCTTACAATTTGTTACATCAAGCGCAATAAACTAAATAATTAAATCAGGTACGCGACAGAAAACCCTGCCTGAAATTGATCCGTCCAACATTTTCATACCGTAGGACCGCAGTACAAATCGCCATCGCAGCATGCGCCCCAAGCAAATTAAAGATCTCTTCATCGATCTCTGAAAAGGAGTCCTTCTGAGCCAACAGACGATAGATGGCAAGCACACCAATCACATCACCATCGACCAACAGCGGGATGGCTGCTTTCACCGCGGTCTCATCCAATTGCTTCAATTCATCGGGACAGGCAATCCAGCTCTTACCTTCGCTGAGCGCAGTCGATATCCGCGTATCGCCAACTTCAACCTCGACAACTTGCGGATCACCCGATTCATTGATAATGGCCTGAAGCATCTGCCCGTTTTCATCACGCAACAACAAAGAAGACTGTTCGGCGCCGACCAGATTCAACAAAATCTCTTCAATAATACGAATAATCTCACTGACCTCGAAGGTTGAATGCAGTTGATATGTCGTAATATAGAGATTAGCCAGCAGGTTATTCTCTGCTTCGATCTCGGCATAGCGATTTGAAAAGCTAAGATTCTCCTGCTCAACCGAACCGATTTTATCGAGAATCTGCTGTTTTTCAGTTTCGACTCTCTGCAAACGCTCCCTGAGCAGCTTCAACTCGACAGTCGGCGTTTCTGCTCGGTGTTGCTGCTCAAGCTCAAGCACCCGAAAACGAAGGCGCTCGTTCTCCTTGAGAAGGTCCTGGGTAAACTCTGCCCCTTTTTTAAAGACCTGTAGAAACTCTTCAGCACGGGAATGGATAGCGCCAGAATCGTTGTTGTCTGTCAAAATACTCTCCAGTAACAGGTCCGCCAAAAGGGGTTAACAACCAGGCTGACAATATCCACGGGCAAAATCACGCCATCCTAGCAGGAATACATAAAAAAAACCATAAGAAGCCGTTATCACTGACAACAACGCAGAATCTCTTCGCGCAGGCCAGCAAGCGGTATCACCTGACTGACACAACCCGTTGCGACGGCCTCCTTCGGCATGCCATAGACAACACAGGACTCTTCGGCCTCAACGATGACCCGTCCACCAGATTCCTTGATGGCACGCGTGCCGCGTGCCCCGTCGTTCCCCATGCCGGTCAGAATCATGCCCAGAACTTCCGACCCGTAGGCGGCAGCGGCAGATTGAAACAACACATCCACCGAGGGGGTATAGATCTGTTTCATAGGTGGCACCACAATC
>JAUXIR010000198.1 GCA_030620915.1 Geopsychrobacter sp.
ATGAAGGTCACCACCCAGGGTGAAGAGGTGATCCGGCTGCTGTGGGAGGTCATCGCCGCCAAGGGCTTCGAGAGCGAGCCCTTCTTCGAGATCGCGGGCCATGCCGTCGGCATGCTGCCCAAGCTGGAAGGGACGGCACACGTCAACATGGCGCTGGTGGTGAAGTTCATGCAGAACTTCCTCTTCAATCCCGGCGAGTTCCCTGAAATCGCCAAGCGCAACGATATGGCCAACGATGACTTCCTGATGGATCAGGGGCCGACGCGCGGCCTGGGCAAGGTGCAGTTCCATGACTACCGCATCGCCTACGACTCGGTCGATCTGCCCAACGTCAAGGTCTTCAGGCGTCAGATCGAGCTGTTCAAGCAGCTGCTGGTTAAGGCCGGTCCCGACGAGACCCAGGCTCGGGATATCGACTTTCTGCTCGGGCTGGGCGAATGCTTCACCCTGATCGCCTACGGCCAGCTGATTCTGGAGAATAGTCCCAACTTCGCCGAAATAGACGACGCGCTGCTCGACCAGATCTTCGACTTCATGGTGCGCGACATGTCCAAATACGCGCTGGAGATCTTCAACAAATCGACCACCAGCGCAGCACAGAAGCAGCTGGCCCTCGAGATCATCCAGCAGCCGGAATTCGACAAAGTCCGCTTCGACAGGGTCTGGGCCGAGCAGGTCTACCCGCTCAAGGATATCTACCCCGGTCCCAAGTAGTCCAACCCGATCAAGTGGGGTCGGACGCACAACAGCACTCGGCCTGGCAAGGGGTGGCCGACGTTGTTTTTAGTCTATCAGCAGGAGGGTGATGGGCAGTGTCAAAAAGGAGAGGGCCGTTTGTACGGTAATAATCGAGGCCATGGTGTCGTGATCGCCACCTAACTGCCGGGAGAGGATGTAGGCTGATGGTGCTGTCGGGACAGCCAGAAGTAACACGGCGATCGCAGCGGAGGTGCCGACGAGACCAAAGTAGGCGGCCAGCCACCAGGCAATTAGCGGTTTGCACAGGAGTTGCACCAGGCTGCTGGCTGCTAGCGATATCCACTGGCCCGACAGGTTCCCCAGTCGATAGGCCGCTCCGACCGCCATCAAACCAAGCGGGAAGGCCGCTTTGCCGGCCAGTGCCAGGGGGCCTTCCAGGACCGGAGACAGGCCCAGGCCTGATAGGTTCAGGCTGCCGCCGATGAGGCAGCCAAGGATCAGGGGGTTGCCGGCTAGACTGAGGAGAAATCCTCTTGCGGTGACCTGGGCACTTGCGACTGTCAGCGAGAAGGCCGAAACACAGAGCACGTTGATTAGCGGGATCATGAATCCCGCTCCCATCGCCGCCAACAGCATGCCTTCGGTGCCGAAAAGTGCTTCGGCAATGGCTAGAGCGACAAATGTATTGAAGCGTACGCCTCCCTGGAATACCGAGGTAAAAAGCGCACCTCCTGCCCGCCGGTTGAGTATCCACCATGCGCTCAGCAGTGCCGCACTGATCAGCAGTGTCCCTTCCAGGGTGAACAGCATCTCGCGCCATGGCTGATCGCCGATTTTTTTATTCGCCAGGCTGTGGATCAACAGGGCGGGTGTCAGCAGATAGTAGGTAAGTTTTTCAGCCGAAGGCCAAAAATGATCCGGGAGGAACTCACTGCGTCTGATCAGAAACCCGGAAAGGATCAGGCAAAATATAGGGAAGAGTGCATTGGTGATGATCGACATACTGTTATCCTCTTCTCGCTTGGGTTGAGAAGAAAATATCAGGAGCGGGATATTAAGTAAAATTTATAAAACTTGAGCAACCCTCAAGTTTTACTTAAGTGCTGACCTCCCGAAGCATTTCTGCGAAAATCAGGTCCAAGAGATGACGCCGTGGATGTTGGCGCTTCTGGTAGAGTCCGACCCGGCGCAGCAATTGCGGACTGCCGAAGGGAATCAGAGTGAATTGTCTCTTTGCTTCCTCGAGTCGTTTCTTGCTGAAGGGGACGACCGTGATGCCAAGACCCTGTACAACCAGGCTCAAGGCCACTTCGCAGGTATCGAATTCCATCGCTTCGCGTGGTCGGATGCCACGCTCCACCAGGTGCGCCTCGATCATCGTTCCGGCCCAGGCAGTACGGTCAAAGCGGATGAAGGGGAATTGGCAAAAGAGCGTGTCCATCTCAAGCTCTGGCGTGCCCTTAGGTGCAACAATGTAGAACCGCTCGGTATCGTATTCCAGCCACAGGCACGACGCGGGCACCGCCTTGATCGGTTCGGTAATCAGGGCACCGTCCAGGTCGTCTTCCTCCACTCGCCTGGCTAGTTCGGCAGAGAGATTACAGAACAGCCTGACCCTGAGATGCTCGTGGCTGCGCTGGAGTCGGCCCAATACCGCCGGTAAGGGGCCGGTAACCACGGTGTGAACCGCCCCCAGGGACAACTCACCGCCAATCTTCCCTTCGGGGTTCAGTTCAGCCTTTAGCCCATCAAACAGGGCGATAATCTGTTCTGCTCGCTCCACAACGAGCCGACCGCTGGCGTTGAGTTTGGGCTTGTGGCCATCCCGGTTGAAAAGCTCTGTTTCGAGCGCGCCCTCCAGGTTTTTGATTTGTAGGCTTACTGCGGCCTGAGTCAGGCCTAGATGTTCCGCCGCCGCCACGAAGCTGCCCTTGCGAGCGATAATAGTCAGAGAGCGGAGGGCACGTAGTGACATGGGTATCTTCTGTACTCATTCAGGGTGGATTCAGTTAAGGGGTCGCGTCTACACATTTCACAAACAGGGAAGTCCGGCAGGCTTGCAGAGAAATTTCAGGCCCCGGTGAATTTCCCGGGCCGTTTCTCCAGGAAGGCGTTGACCGCTTCGAGGTGGTCGGCGCTGTGGTGGGACATCCCCTGAAAGGCAGCACACTGGTCGAGGAAGTCGGGTAGTTCCTGACGCTGGCTGAGGGTGAGTAGTCGCTTGCTCAGGCGCACCGCCTGTGGTGGCTTGGTCGCAATCTGTGTGGCCAATTTGCGCGCCCGTTCCAGCAGCTGATCGGGTTCGACGACCTCCAGCAGCAGCCCGAGTTCCAGCGCTTCTGCTGCCTTGACCAGGCGTCCGGTAAAGAGCAGCTCGGCGGCCCGCTGGTGTCCGATCAGGCGCGGCAGAAACCAGGTGCCACCATCCCCGGAGACGATTCCCAGATTGATGAAGGTTTCACCCAGCAGGGTGCTGGTCGAGCCGATGCGCAGATCGCACATGCAGGCGAGGTCCATGCCGGCGCCGATGGCCGGGCCGTTGATGGCGGCGATCAGGGGGATTTCTGACTTCTGCATCGCCAGGGGTAACTGCTGGATGCCGCGTCGGTACTGGTCCTGGATCTGCAGCACCGAACCCTCGAACATCCCCTCGCGATCACGCATCTGCTTGATGTTGCCACCGGCCGAAAAGGCTGTGCCGGCACCGGTCATGAGCAGCACTGAAACCTGCGGGGTGTTGTTACACCAGGCAAGGGTGGTCAGGATATCCTCGACCAGCGCCGTCCCGGTCAGGGCATTGCGCACATCGTCGCGTTGAAAAGTCAGCTCGGCGACCCGATTCTGTAGGGTCAAAGTGGCATCGGTGAGTTGTGGTAGTTCAGGCATGAGATGTTCCTTTTGTGTCCAGCCAGACAAAGGCTAAAAATTTATCTTGCGCAGAGAGCGTAGAGAAAAGTTCAAGTCTAATTGTCTCAGTGACTCTATTCTGGCATCGAATTCCTGGCGGTAATCGTCACGTTTGAGGTCGATCCGCTCCTTCATGGTACTGGTCTGCTCGTCTGTAAGCATCTCAGGTATTCCGGTAGTGTTCGATATTTTAAGATGAAGTTCGCATGTTAGACCAGAAATTGATGTCAGGCAAAGGGTCTTTTGTTGGGATTGCTCAAGCACGGAAAAGCACGGAACCCGGACCCTCGTGTGACAGCTGTGACCCCAGGTTAAAAAGCATGTCCAGCAGCATTCCAGGCTATTTCATCTCCCGGCCAGTTATCCTGTCGGCAGTATCCCGGCCAGGGTTAAATTGCGGAAAATGATATTGCTTATCAATATCCTCTTGACAGGGTCGATCGGTTTCGTCTAGTTTCTCAAATCGATTTTCAAAACCAGGGAGTGCGGCTGCCGAATAGATGGCTGGAGGGCTGGTTTACTAACCCTTGTCCTGTCACAAGAAAGAGGAGTATCAACTGCAATGAAACGTCTAGGAACAATTACCGTTGTATTTTGCCTGCTGTTGGCGGTTCTGCCGATCACGAGCTTCGCCGCCAGCATCGATGAACTGGAGCGCCGACTCGATCTGGTCACCGAAGAGTTACAGAAACTCAAGAACGAATCGGCCGTGGAGGATGTGGAGTATGCCTCAACATTCGGCATGGGCCCGGCCGCATCCAAGGTTTATCAGCTGAACAAGGGTCTCTC
>JAUXIR010000131.1 GCA_030620915.1 Geopsychrobacter sp.
ACCAAAGAGCTCGAACTGCGGCGCTCATTACGCATCATTCGAACAGCGTTAGACGCGTATAAAACTGATTATGATAAGGCCGTGACCGAGAAGAAAATTATTGCATCGATCAACGATACAGGTTATCCGGAAGAGCTTCAAACGCTGGTAGAAGGCGCAGACTGGGGTGACCCTGACGGCCGGAAACGTAAGTATTTAAGGCGAATCCCACGTGACCCTTTTGACGCAAATGATGAAGGCTGGGGCCTGCGGGCCTATGCCGACGACTATGATTCAACCGTCTGGGGCGGACAGGATATCTATGACGTTTATTCCCAGAGCGACAAGTTGGGACTCGATGGAACCCCTTATAACAGCTGGTAACAAATGATGAAATTTCTTCTGCATAGAACCGGGAATACTCGAGGATTTACCCTGGTCGAACTCCTGGCCGTTATGATGATCCTCAGTATCCTTGCCGCGATCGCCGTGCCGAGCTATCGAAAATATCAGCTCAAGGCCCGTGAGACTGTCCTGAGTGAGGACCTCTATCAGATGCGGCGCTCAATTGATGCCTTTTATGCCGACAAGGGTCATTACCCGGATAGTCTCGAAGATTTAATCAGCGGCCACTATTTGCGTGGGTTGCCGCGCGATCCCTTCACTCGTGTTGATGACAGCTGGGAATGTCTGGTACCCGAACCGACCGATGACGGTGAGTTGGCTCAAGGGGGGTGCTTTGACGTGAAGAGCGGCAGCGATCTGATCGGAATGGATGGAGTTCCATATAATGAATGGTAATGTTTTTTTACCTTTGTCAGTGACCCCACGCCTTTTAGCCCTTCAAATTGTGAAATGATAAGATGATTCAATTATTCAATGTCACCAAATCTTATGGTAAGGAGAACGTCGCCTTGCGTGAGATGACGGTTCATATTGAAAAGGGTGAATTTACCTATGTGACCGGACCTTCGGGCGCGGGTAAGACGACTTTTTTGAGTATGCTCTATGGCGCATCCAAGCCGACTCGTGGTCAAATACTGATAAACGGGATCAACATCACTCGGATGTCTGGTCGGCAGCTTCCCTACTTACGGCGTAAGATCGGGGTCGTTTTTCAGGATTTCAAGCTGCTGAATAGTCGTACCGTCTACGAAAATGTTGCCTTTGCACTTGAGGCACAGGGCAAGAAGCGCTATGAAGTCAGTAAGAAGGTTTATAAGGCACTTAAGGAAGTCGGCCTTGAGCACCGCTTGCAACGTAAGCCGATTGAACTATCCGGTGGTGAGCAACAGCGGATCGCAATTGCCCGCGCCTTGGTTGTTGAACCGCTGATTCTACTTGCAGATGAACCGAGTGGTAACCTCGATCAGGAGGTCACCCTCGAAATTATGGAGTTGTTTAAGCGTGCCAATGCGCGTGGTACTACGGTATTGTTGGCCACGCATGATCACAGTCTCTACAAACGTTTCCCGAAAAGGGTTCTTGGCCTGGAAGATGGGCGTTTGATAATGGACCATCAACCTTGAATCCAGGTCTGCAATTGCAGGCCTTTTGTTTTCTTAACCATGTCACCTGAAGTGTGGCCTGCTGCCCGGAGGCTCCGGCTGTGCTGGAAAATATCCGTTACTTTATACGCCGTGCCCTGCGCAATATGCGCCAGTGGCCGGTTCTTTGTACGGCCGCAATCCTGACTATGGCGGTTGCTCTGGCGACAATGGCGACCTTTTTCCTGGTTGTTATCAATATCCAGGGCTTGGCGAACAGTTGGAGTGAAGAGGTCCAGGTCGTTGCTTATTTCCAGTCTCCCCCTGCGCGCAATCAGATCTCTGCTTTGATTCGTAAGGTCGAAGGCTTCCCTGACGTGCAACAGGCGATCTTCATTTCCAAGGCCGAAGCTCTCAAACGATTTGAAAGCCGTCTCGGGGAGGATGCTGGACTGCTTGATGGAGTCAGTCGTGACCTGCTGCCAGCATCCCTTGAGGTCACGCTCAAGCCTGGATCTCACAATCGTGAAGGCGTTGCGCGGGTTGTTGCCGAATTGAAAAAAGATTCTCGTTTTGATGATCTGCGCTTTGGTCAGGAATGGCTTGAGCGCTTTGAGAACTTCGTTGATCTCCTCAAGTTTGTCGGATTAGTTCTGGGCAGTTTTTTCCTTTTAGCCGCGCTTTTTATTGTTTCAAACACAATTAAGCTGACTCTGTACACTCGACGTGACGAACTGGAGATTATGGCCCTGGTTGGGGCGACCAAGCGATTTATCCAGATCCCTTTTCTGCTCGAAGGGGCCCTGCAGGGGTTTGCCGGTGGTTTGCTATCTCTTGGCTTTTTGATCCTCTCTTTCAAGCTGCTTTTGCAGAGGGGTCTTCAATCGTTCTGGTTAACGCCGGTCGGGTTTGATCCGGTCTTTCTTGATGGGAATCAGCAGCTAATCCTGGTTTTATGCGGAGTTTTGCTTGGCCTGCTCGGTAGCCTGTTCTCTTTGCGCAAATTTGTACGGCTATAAGTCCTATGCTTTTGCTGCTTTGTCGACTCTCCCTTTTGATATTGCTCCTGCCTTTATCAGCACTTTGTGCCGAACAACAGGACAACCGCGCGCGTTTACACCAAATTCGGCAGCGGATAGAGCAAACCAATAAATCACTAGAGGTTCAGCAACGGCATGAACTTTCACTGTTGCGCGATCTTGCGCTAATAAATACCAGCCTGCAGGAGATCGACCGCCGTATCCGTGATCTGCGGAAGGAGCAGAAGCGCGGTAAAAAAAAGATCTCGAAGGTTCGCGGTGGAATTGATCAGGGTCGGCGGGAATTGCGGCACCAGGAACGCAAGCTGCAAAAGCGTCTTGTTTCGCTCTATAAAGAAGGAAATACCGGAATTCTTAAGGTTCTATTCTCCTCAAACTCACCGATGGAGCTTGCAGAACAGTATGAATATCTGTCGCGAATACTAGAAAATGATAAGGAGATGATGGCAGCATTTCGGGGTGTTATCAAACAGCAGCAGGCCCGCCTGGCTGATCTGGAAAGACTCCAGAAGCAACAGCAGCGGCACCTGAGCGAAGAAAGGTTAGAACGTGAGGATGCTCATTCGGCGCGTCAACTTCAGGCTCAACTGCTCAGCAAGGTGCGCCTTGATAAATCCCAACTTCAGGCCGAATTGCAGAATTTAAAGGAGAATGCACGCAGGCTCAAGAATCTGGTCAAAAACCTTAGTCGTAAAAAGCTCGGTGGCCTCGGCAGCTTTTCTGCTCAAAAGGGGAAGCTTCCCTGGCCGCTTAAGGGAACATTGCTGGTCGGTTTTGGCACTCAGAAAAATCCACAGCTAGGGACTTTGTATGAGAGCCACGGCATTGAGATTGCTGCTTCAAGGGACGTGAAAATACACGCAGTTGCCTCCGGCAAGGTTGTTTTTGCCAGTTGGTTCAAGGGGTACGGCAACCTGCTCATCGTCTCTCACGATGGTGGCTATCACACCCTTTATGCACGGGCCGACAGCCTGCTTAAACAGGTTGGTGAGCGTGTCGAAGTGGGCGAGCCAGTGGCTGTTACAGGCTTGCCCGGAGAGCAGGGGATCTATTTTGAAGTACGCCAAAAGGGTGCACCAGTCAATCCACTCTCCTGGCTGCAACGCAGATAACGTCTTTTTGGATTAATTCGTCGTAGGAAGAGGTGAATATGTCGACTCTCCGTACTATAGGTTTAACCCTGCTTTTACTTGGAATGCTGCTGTCTCAGTTTGCGCTTGGCGAACAGGCGGGCGACACAGCCTCAGGTTCCGACGATACCTATGAAGAGATTGAATTATTTACCGATGTGTTGGCTATTATTCATCGTGGTTACGTCGAAGAGGTTGATATTCGTGATCTGATCTACGGCGGAATCCGTGGAATGCTGGCGACGCTGGATCCGCACAGCAGCTTTTTGACGCCTGATCTTTATGAAGAGATGCAGGCCGATACTCATGGTGAGTTTGGAGGTGTCGGGATAGAGGTGACCCTCGAGGCAGGGGTCCTGACCGTAGTTTCACCCATAGAGGGAACACCAGCTCAGCGGGCGGGCATTCGCGCCCGAGACCGAATTGTGCGGATCAACGGCAAGCCGATTCAAGACCTCAACCTGATGGAAGCGGTACGTATGATGCGCGGCTCCAGTGGTGAGAAAATCACCTTGCATATACGGCGTGAGGGCGCTGATAAACTTCTCGAATTTGAGCTGGTACGTGAAGTCATCAAGATTCACAGTGTGAGTGGTAGAACCTTGGAACCCGGTTACGCTTATGCCAGAATCAGCCA
Source organism: Geopsychrobacter sp. (assembly GCA_030620915.1). Classification (GTDB taxonomy): domain Bacteria; phylum Desulfobacterota; class Desulfuromonadia; order Desulfuromonadales; family Geopsychrobacteraceae; genus Geopsychrobacter. Next base: position 4,274 of record JAUXIR010000131.1, read on the forward strand.
GTTTCAGGAGCGGACCGCGAGCGAATTGAAGACCTTATTGTCGAAAATCAGAGTTGCAAATGAGGACAAACTCAAGGGGTTGATTGTCGACCTGCGCAACAACCCGGGTGGGCTTCTTGACCAGGCCGTTGCCGTTTCGGATCTCTTCCTCAAACAGGGGCTAATCGTCTATACTGAGGGCCGCGAAGAATCGAGTCAGTTACGTTTTCAGGCCTCTGAAGAAGGGACGGAGCCCAATTACCCCCTGGTATTGCTGATCAACGAGGGGAGCGCCAGCGCTTCTGAAATCGTTGCTGGAGCGCTGCACGATCATGGTCGAGCGTTGTTGCTCGGTGAGAGGACCTTCGGTAAGGGATCAGTTCAGACGATCATCCCCTTAAGTGATCATTCTGGTCTGCGTTTGACGACTGCACGTTATTTTACCCCGAGTGGTACCTCAATCCAGGCCCGGGGTATTGCACCGGATATAGAGGTTCCTGACCTTGAATTGCCCGAGACCCAGCCCAAGGGTCACTATCGTGAAAGGGATCTGGAGAATCATTTTGAGGCACAGGGAGAGAAAGATGCTGAATTACCCCGGATCGAGTCGCAGGAACGGCGTGACTTTCAGCTGATGCGCGCACTCGATCTTTTAAAAGGTCTTGAATTCTTTCAGCAATCCAAGGCAGTCAGCGTTTCCTGAACTTAGCGTTTTTTATTCGGTCAACTGAACAGGGGGAGAATGAAATTCCCCCTTTTTCTATAAGTGGATTTTATGGCAAGCAAGAAGAAACCAGTACGGACCGCGAAAAAGAAAAAACAGATATTGCCGGGGCAGGGACTTAAACCGGCGCTAATCATACTGATTAGCGGCAGCCTGGCTTTGGTCGGTTTGGTCCTGTATTTCGGCCTGCTCATTCAGCCATCATCGCGACCAACGCCTCTCCCCGAAAAGATTCAAATCTCGACCTATGCAGATGTCAATCGTCTGGTTGAGGCCGAACTACTCGCCAGTAGTAACTCCCCTGGATGGCAACGCCTTGGTGGCCCAAATGAGCTGGTACGCCTCCAGATGCGTGGTGATTACCCAGACTCTCTGCGTTTGATGGAGCTTGCCACGCGCATTGCTCTGACCGATAGCCCGGCGCAGCTTGACCTGGCGCCACGCAAGGGACTTGTGCGGGTCTATTGGCAGGGGGAGCTCCGCATGGAGCTGCGCTACAAGGTTTCAGGGCAGTTGCTGGAGCAACGTCCCATGGTTGCGATTATCATGGATGACATGGGTCGTGACCTGACCGAATTTAGTGACCTGCTTGATCTCTCCTTGTC
>JAUXIR010000291.1 GCA_030620915.1 Geopsychrobacter sp.
AGCGAATTAAGCCGTTGCCGAGCCCTGCCATACTGCCGATTTCAATCGGCCCCCCAGATTCGAGCCGGCAGGCGCCGACCGATCCGCTGATCCGGATCCCCTTGGTGGATCTGATGTTGAAATCATCGAGCACATCCCCCTTGATCTCGACAACCCCGTTGAAGTCAATATGACCGACACTCAGATCGACATCACCGCGGACGACAAACTCTTCGGCAACCGAGAGGGTCTTTCCGTCAAAAACAACGCGCCCCCCGTGGGTAGATAGGGCGCTTGCGCCATCCTCGCTCAGTTGAACGCCGTCACCAGCGGCAAGCTTGAGCGGCTGGCCTTTAAGTGCCGGGATTGGCAAGCCATGAACGGTTGAGCCCGGGACTCCAAGTTCTGGCGGGTGGATAATACCGATCCGCTGGTCGGCCGTGACATTGGTGAAGGTGTTGAGAGTACGCAGGTCGATATTCCCCTTTTCGTCCTCGGCGAAGTCGGCATCACCACCGGATTTTACGGTCAGCTCCAGCCAGCCGTCCTTGCCCGCAGTCGGTTCCGTTCCGCGGGCGATGAGGATATTTTCCTGATTGATCCCCATGGCCGCCTTGCTGCAGAACTTGGCGACCTCCTCGAGATCGACACCCTCCTTGACGTCGTGTTTCGCCAGTAATTCGATCAGTTCGGAGGGAGTGATGGTGTTTTCAGCATCGAAAACGGTGATAAAGGCATGGAGCTTCAGCTGAGCCTCGCCCAGTTCAAGACGCAAGACGTATGCGGAAGACTTCTTCTTTGCCAGAATCTTGACACCGTTCTCAATTTCCTGGTTTTGTTCGTCAGGGCGCGCAGCCATCGAGTTTCCCGGGTGCAGGTTAAGTAAATAAAACAATGCGGAAAAAAGATGTAGCAAGGATTGAGCCATTCCTGGCAGGTCTCTGTTTGTGCGGGGCTGGTCGGTTGATTGTCGTTTTTTTGGCACAAATCGGGACAGGTCAGCGCTCACTTGACGATCTGGTCCGTAGCTGGGTATCCTTTCGCGTTGTCTGAACGATATCAAAGGGAGAGCCTAATGTCTGAAGTTCGTGAACGTTTAGAAAAAGATCTGGCCGCGGTCGACTGGAAATCGCTACGTATTCATACGCAGCGTGATGCGCTGATCCTGGTGGCGACAGAGCTCGACCTGATTGAGGTCGCCTGTCAGGTTACGGCCGATGCGGCCGAAGAGGTTGGCGGTTGGATCACAAACGGCCTGCTGGTCAAGCCGTCGGCCGATCAGCTCGCAAGCTGGGAAACCGAACTCGATAAACCCTTTCGCATGCTGATTGCTGCACCCTATATCCTGATTCAGGAAGTTCAGCATGCCTGAGCGGTTTGTCGCTGCGCTTGCCACTTATAAGAGCTCTGCGGTCTTTAACCCCTGGGGGGAGAGCGACCAGCAGAATGACCTTGATGCTCAGGGACCATCGATCCGTCGCCGCCAGCTGACGGCCTATCTGCAAGAGCGGATCGGCCGGGCTAAAATTCTACTGGTGGCTGAAGCGATCGGCTATCAGGGGGGGCACTTCAGCGGCATCCCGATGACCAGCGAACGCTTACTGCTGGGTGGATTGCGGCACAAAGGGATTGAGCCTGAAGATGTTTTTCGGTTGTCGCCACGGCGCACCAGTTCGCCTGCGGTTAAGTCCGAAGGGTTCACCGAGCCGACGGCGACTATCGTTTGGGGCTTTTTTAAGACTGCGCCTGTCGATCCGCGCTCGGTGGTGCTATGGAACGCTTTTCCCTGGCATCCCTATCATCTGCATAAGGGCTTGTTGAGCAATCGGACCCCGAGTGATGATGAATTGATCGCTGGCCATAGGGTCCTCAAGCAGATGCTCGACCTCGGTCGGTTCCGGACCGTCGTTGCCGTTGGGCGCAAATCTGCGGCCCAGCTCGCCGAACTCGGTATCGATGCTCTTGAAGTGCGGCACCCGGCCAATGGTGGCGCCGGAAAATTTCGTGCGCAGATGAGTGCGATTGTGGCGAAAATATGAACTGGTGGCCTGAGTTTTTGATGATTGTCCTGGTCCATCTGCTCGCGGTGGCCAGTCCCGGACCCGATTTCGCTATGGTGTTGCGCCAAAGTATCGTCAGCGGTCGTCGCCCGGCGATCTATACCAGTATCGGCATCGGCGCTGGAATTCTGGTGCATGTCTGCTACTGCCTGCTGGGCCTGGGGTTGGTGATTTCGAGCTCACTGGTGCTGTTTAATCTGCTCAAGCTGGTCGGTGCCGCCTACCTGTTCTATGTCGGATGGCATTCGTTGCGCGCCAGGCCTGCCGATTCCGCAGGGATTGATGTCGTTCGTCTTACGGTCCCGCCATCTGCCGCTCAGGCGCTAAGGATCGGTTTTTTGACCAATCTGCTCAATCCCAAGGCAACCCTCTTCTTTCTGTCGCTATTCTCTTTGGTGATCAAGCCGCAGACCCCACTCTGGATTCAACTCGGCTATGGGGTCTACATGGCGCTGGCGACCGGCCTCTGGTTTAGTGCCCTCTCGCTGTTTTTGACCCGACCTGCGGTCCAACGATTTTTTAGGCGTTTTGGTCATTGGGCCGAAAGGCTGATGGGGACGGTGTTGGTCGCACTCGGCATCAGGCTGGCTCTGGCCGGACGTGGTTAGTGAGGATCCTGTGATTTTGGATGAAGGTAATGATTATTTTTGGATGGGAGTGGTGCGGTGAATGACAAACGCTTTTTAACCCCACAACAGACGGCGGCGGCGATCGTTGAAGCCGGTCGACGCGTGTTGAACCAGCCTTGGCAGAGAACCTTGGTCTTGAGTCTGTTGGCCGGGTTTTATATCGCCTTCGGCGCGCAGTTGGCTATTGTCGTCACGCAGGACGCGGCCGACTATCTTGGCACCGGAGTCAGCAGGCTGCTGGGGGGCAGTGTTTTTTCGCTGGGGCTGATGCTGGTCGTGATCTGTGGTGCCGAGCTGTTTACCGGCAATATTCTGCTGGTCAAGGCGGCGCTACAGAAGCAGATCCCCTGGTGGAAGATCGGCGAAAACTGGCTGCTGGTGATCTGCGGTAACTTTATCGGCGCATTTTTTTTCGCCTGGCTGATGATCCAGACCGATCTGCTGTTGCCCGAAAAGGTGGCGGCCAATGTGATCGGCATTGCCGCAGCCAAAACCGGACTCTCATTCAAGGTCGCATTCGTGCGCGGTATTCTGTGTAACTGGCTGGTCTGTCTCGCCGTGTTCATGGCGGTTGCGGCCCGTGACATTAGCGGCAAAATACTCGCCTGCTATGTCCCTATCATGGCGTTTGTCGCCAGCGG
>JAUXIR010000146.1 GCA_030620915.1 Geopsychrobacter sp.
ATCCCCATGATCGAGGAGAGTCAGGACCTTAATGTTAAGGCCGCTTTCGCCAATATCGGCAGTTTGCAAATCGAACTGCTGCAGCCGGTCTGTGGAACCAGCTCACACATGGATTTCTTGCAGACTCACGGCCCGGGCGTTCATCATCTGAGCTTCGATGTCGTCGGTGATCATGACGAGACGGTTGCGGCGGTGGCCAAACAGGGGATCGGTATCGAAATGCAGGGGCGTTTGGGGGACGGTCTCACCTTCACTTACCTGGACACACAAAAGGAGTTGGGGACCCTCTTTGAGCTGGTTGATGAACCCGATGGCTTTGAATGCCATGCACCGGTCGCTATTTATCCGTCAGGGCAACAAATGGAAGGGGAGTCGGTTTGAAAAAATGCTTTGTTGCTATCGGGGTTGTGCTGATGCTGGCGGTTGTTGTCTGGTTTGGAGCCAGGGATTGTTTCAGCCCGATGAACAGAGAGAATGTTCAGTTGCCGATCTACACCATCGGTGATTCAGGTTATGGCACTGCCCTACAGGAGGGGAAAAATATCGTCAAGTTTGGTCCTGCTTTTTGGGGATTGTATCCGGGCGGGTTGGCCTTTAAGGATGTGCTCTCTGCCGAGAAGTATATGAAGGGGAATCGGCAGTTGTTGGATAAGTTTTCGGAGGGGTGGGCGGTTTACCGGTTGTCCGGAGATTTTACTCTGGATACTTATGTCAGGGGGGAGGGTTACTATATCAACAGGTCGCTGCTGGTTGTTGCCGTTGGTGAGAACCCTTAACTGGGCTGGCTATGGTTCAATCTCAACATATACTCTCCGGCCTCAATCTTCGCAGGAAAGTCGGGGACGGGAAGGGTGGTTATCGAATCTAAGTTTTTCTACCAAAACTGACGTTCACCATTTTGGGGAATAGGGAACGACAATAAGTCGTATAGGTCATGGCAGTCTAAGAAGGGGAAAACGAACTGCAAGCCGCCCGTTGATCCATTAACCATTCGGTCCTAAATCAATGACGAAATAGCTTTTCTTTTCCCTCCAAGCTATGCATCCCATCCTATCCGCATTCAATTTTGGCCAATTCTTCCAGCACCCACTTACCTGCTTTTCCAAGCGGTTTGGCCGAGGGCCAGACCAGGTAGACCGGCACCTGGTGGGGTGTCTGTTCCAGCGTGACCGACAGGCGAACCAGGTGCCCGGCTGCGATTTCCTCTTCCACCAGGTGGCGTGGCAAAAACGCATAGCCCATGCCTTTTAGCACAAGATCCCGGATAACGTAATTGCTCTCGATCATCCAGGTTCGGCTGCCAAAGATGATGGCGTCGGGAATGCGTTCTCCGCCCCGACTGGCAATGATGAATTCACGGTGGGTCTCCAGGTCTTCGGTGGTGACCTCGACCAGTTCGGCCAGGGGGTGCCCAGGTGCTGCAACGGGACAATAGGGCATGTAGGCGACCAGACGGGACGAAACGGTCTTATCCGGAAAGTCGATGGGGATTAGCAGGCCCATATCCGCCCGGTCTTCCTCGACCAGGGTCTGGATATCCTTCAGCGTACCGTAGAGGATTTCCAATTCCGTTTCCGGAAACGTTTCACCGAACCGCTCCAAAACTTCGACAAGGGCGCGATGCGGGACAATCTCGTCCACCGCGATCCGGATGCGGGCATCGATGTTTTCGGAAAACGCATAAGCGCGATCTTGAAAGTAGCTGCAGCGGGCGAGGATGGCCCGGGCATCGCGGAGCAGGACCTCGCCTTCCCCGGTTATGGCCGGGTATTTGCCGCTACGCTCGAAGAGTTGCACGCCGAGATCGATTTCCAGGTTCGCGACTGCGGTACTCACGGCAGATTGCGCCTTGCCGAGTCTGCGGGCCGCCGCCGAAAAGGAGCCGGTCTCGGCCGCCGTCACGAAAGCTTCCAGGTGATCGAGCGATAATCCCATGGTCTCTCCTCTGTTCAATGGTGAAATGGGGCCTCATTCAATCTATCAGATAATCAGATGGTATCCAACTTTTATCAATCTGAAAAAGGGCTAGAATGGCGGCAGTAATGGAATCAACAAAGAGGACAGAATGGGAGGCTTAGGAAATGAGATCGAATCTGGACCGTCTGCGGCACACGCTATTTTACGAACTGCTTCTGCTGGCGATCTGTACGCCCCTGTTGTCGTCCTTTTTACATCAGCCAGCCGCCAAGGTTGGGGGGATCGGGGTTGTGTTGAGCCTGCTGGCCATGATGTGGAACTATGCCTATAACCTGGCCTTCGACAAGACCTTGATCGGGCTGGGACGGCCACTCTATCCGAGAGGATTTCGGTTGCGGATGATCCACGCGGCGCTCTTCGAGATCGGCTTCATGGCTGTGACCATCCCGGCGGTGATATGGTGGTTGAACTATACCTTCTGGCAGGCCCTGGCCCTGGACGCGGCGTTTATAGTCATGGTTCCGATCTATACCCTGATCTATAACTGGGGATATGACCTGATTTTTCCGGTTTCGGTCGGCGATATGGTCGAAGCCGGCCGGTAGGCGTTGTATCGTGCGCCTGTCTGCATTAACCGGATTGTATTTAGCTTTTTCTTGAAAATTCAAGCACAGAGCAGGATTTTTTGTTATATCGATGACTTTTATAACCGCAGGAGACGGCACTTGTCTGAAAATCGTTTGACAGCCAGTGCCAGCGGTATTGAAATGCTAGGGCACATGGTGAGGGACTTACTTTCACTTATCTGACCTCACCTCACAGAAAGACCTGGGCGCGATCTTTGTACTGGTCAAGCAGCCGAAGGATTTGAATATAAAGCGCTCGTCTCTGTATACCCCCGCAAAGAATATATCCTAGGAGGCCGTATGAAATCTGCAAAGGTGTCATACGGGCTATCCAGCATCTCCATTCTCCAAGCTAAAAGGTTTTGTTTCTTGGCTTGAGCTTTCCCCTTGATTTCACTTCTTCTTGATTCCCCGTCCGCGTATCAGACTACACTCCCTTTTGGGGAATGGTTAAAGCTTGGCACCTCCAGTAATCTCGATAATTGAACAGTGTTTTAAAGCGCAGGATTAGCTGAGTTAGGTTGGTTCCCGCAGAGAAGACAGCAGGCTCGAATCTCCCAGTCAGCTGCAGATGGAAGCCCAAGGAAACGATTGAACAATGATATCTGGCAACGAGAAACTGGAAGTTCTTGACTGGGGATTGCAGGAATACATCCCGGCTTTGTCCCGGCAAAAAGCCCTGGTCGAAGAGCGCCTGACAGGCCGAGTTACAGACCGGCTGGTTTTGGTGGAGCATCCGCCCGTGGTAACCATCGGTAGAAGCGGCGCGGCAACTGATCTGCTGCTCTCCGAAGAGGGTTTCCTGGAAAAAGGCGTGAAGATTTCCTGTTCAGAGCGTGGTGGCAAGGCGACCTACCATGGGCCTGGACAACTGGTGGCCTATCCAATCCTGGAATTACAAGAAAAAGACCTTCATCTCTATGTGCAGCGCCTGCTGGAAACTGTAGCGGCCGTGCTGGGCGAGTATGGTTTAGAGGCCCAGTTTAAGGTCGGGGAGCCTGGGCTCTGGGTCAATGAAAACAAGATCGCCAGCCTCGGTGTTGCAGCCAAGAAATGGGTGACATATCACGGTGTCGCTCTCAATGTGAACACCGATCTTACCCCTTTTAGTTGGATCCTTCCCTGCGGGAAAAGGGGTGAAACCATCACCTCCATGGAGAAGGAACTGGGTCACTCGGTGGATTTTGCCCAGGTCAAGGAGCGTTTCATCACAAAGTTTCGCGAATTCTTCGGCTACCCGGAAAGCAGGAAAGGGAAGCGACATCCCTCTTGGCTGAAGCTTCCTGCACCAAAGGCAGCGGCCGTTGAACAGATGGAGGGGATGCTGGATAGCCAGAACCTCCGTACCGTCTGCCAGGACGCCCATTGCCCAAATCTGGGTGAATGCTTCGGCCGCGGGACAGCCACTTTCATGATCCTGGGAAGTGAATGCACAAGGCTATGTCGCTTCTGTGCGGTCGAAAAGGGCAGTCCGCTACCTCCCGATCCACATGAGCCTGAGCGCGTTGCACAGGCTGCTAAACAGTTGGGATTGAAGTATGTGGTTGTTACTTCGGTGACCCGGGACGACCTGCCCGATGGAGGCGCCGGTCATTTCGCCCGGACAATTGAATCGATCCGCAAGGAGGTTCCCGAAACAGCCATCGAGGTTCTGGTTCCAGATTTTCAGGGCAGCAGGAAGGCTCTTGAAGTGGTTTTTCAGGCTCGACCCGAGATGTTCAATCACAATATTGAAACCGTTTCGCGTCTCTATCCTTCGGTTCGCCCCCAGGCTGGTTATGCACGCTCCCTCGACGTTCTGGCGAAGGCTTCCGCATCTGGATTGCCCGTCAAGTCGGGGTTGATGCTCGGGCTTGGTGAACGGCCGGATGAGGTGACCGAAACTCTCAGTGAGATGAGGGCCGCCGGTTGCAGCTATCTGACCCTGGGGCAGTATCTGGCCCCCTCCGAGCAGCATGCCCCGGTGGTTCGCTATCTGTCACCTGATGAGTTCTCCGCCTGGGCCGAAATCGCTCGAGAGATGGGGTTCAAAGAGGTTGCTGCAGGGCCGCTGGTCCGAAGTTCCTACCGTGCCGACGAGATGGTGTTAGCCGAGACTTGCGCCAAAACCGGTACCGAATGCTGATTCAAGGAGCATGAATAGATGGAAACAAAAATGAATCTCTACGCTGGCAAACTGCTGGTCGTTGACCTGACTACCAAGAAGATCACCACCGAGCCTCTGCGCCGTGAATGGCTCAAGGACTATCGTGGCAGCTGGGGTTTGGCCTTGCGATACTACTGGGACGCGGTGACCCCTCAGGTAGATCCCCTGTCGCCCGAGAACCAGGTGGTGATCATGACCGGGACTTTCACCGGCACCCTGGTTCCGATGACCTCGCGAACCTGCCTGGTCTCCAAATCCCCGCAGACCGGTACCATCCTCGAATCGAACATCGGTGGCGCCTTCGGTCCCGAACTTAAGCTCGCAGGTTACGACGGCCTGATTCTCAAGGGCAAAGCGGATACTCCGGTCTACTTGCAGATCATCGATGATCAGGTGACCCTTGAAAGCGCGGCAGCGCTGGTGGGAAAGGGAATCTTTGAAACTGAGCAGTTGTTAGAAGAAGCCATCGGCACACCCGACGCAAAGTGTCTGGCCATCGGTCCGGCCGGGGAGAACCAGCTGCCCTATGCCATTATCGGCGCCGATGCCTACCGCCAGTTCGGCCGTGGCGGCCCGGGCGCCCTGTTCGGCAGCAAGAACCTCAAAGGAATCGTCTGCCGTGGCACCGGTGCCGTGCGGGTGGCCGACATGGGCAACTTTCAGCAGAGGGTGACCCGCTGGAAGCAGGAAAACCTGCTCGACGGTGCCAATGCCTGGGTCAGCACAGATGGGACCCCCGGTACCGTCGATATGA
>JAUXIR010000207.1 GCA_030620915.1 Geopsychrobacter sp.
GCCCTCGGCGCCAGTAACTCGATGGTGCGCGTGACCGCCGAGATCAATTTGATCAGCGCGAGCGGATCGAACAGGCGGTCGATCCCAACGGCGCGGTGGTTATCAGTGAGCAGTCGAGCAATGAGCGCGGTGCCACCGAGACTGCCGCCGGGGTTCCGGGGGTTGCGTCGAACCTGCAGGCGATTCAGTCAACCCTGACCACCACACCGTCCAGCCAGGCGCAGGAGACCATCAATTATGAAATGAGTCGGGTCACCAGCAAGCTGGTCGAATCGGTCGGGACCCTTAAGAACCTGTCGGTCTCTGTCCTGGTCGCGGATAAATTGGCCACCGGCGCCGAAGGCTCGGAGCCAAGAACCACCCCGCGGGAAGCCGCTGAATTGCAGCAAATCGAAATGATGGTCCGCAGTGCGTTGGGCCTGAGCGAGCGTCGTGGCGATGTTTTAACCGTCGTCTCGATGCCGTTTGAGACCGGGTTCATCGACGAACCACTGCCGGCCCCGTCACCGATCAGTAAACTCTATATCTATCTGCCGTTCATAAAATACGGACTGCTCAGTATCGGCGCCCTGATGGCGTATCTGCTCTTCTTGCGCCCCTTACTGCAGACCATGCGTGGTGCCGCCGAACAGGCCGAGCCGATGAAAACAGTCCGGGAGCTCGAAGCCGAACTGCAGTCAAGCGTGCCGATGCTGGGAGGGCCGGGCGATCCCCTGGCTCAGATTCGTCAGGAGGTTCTGGGGGGGGACCAGGCGCCGGTGCAGGTGGTCAGGACCTGGATGCGGGAGGAAGCCAGTTGAATTGTGCCCATATTAACAATGTCGATATCCGCCGGGGAGCTTAATTAAGTGAAGGCCGCTGAACGAATATCCGGAGTTAAAAAAGCCGCGATTCTCCTGCTTTGTCTGGGGGAAGAGGCGGCCTCACGTATCTTCGAGGCCCTCGATGACAGCGAGGTGCGCGATATCAGCCGCTGCATGATCGAGATCGAACATGTTGATCCCGAGCTGGCGCGTGCCGTACTGGAAGAATATCGGGAATCGAAGAGCAGCGATCTGCGCGTCTATATCCAGGGGGATGTTTTCGCGCGCAATGCCATCCTCGCCGGTGAAAACCAGGTGCGAGCCGAGTACCTGATCGAGCAAGTGACGGCGGGAATCGAGGGGCGGCCCTTAGAGACCATCTCGAAGATGCATCCCCGCATGGTCGCCAGTTTGCTCGAAAACGAACATCCGCAAACGGTGGCATTGATTCTGTCGACCCAGAGCGATGATCATGCCAGTCGCGTGCTGATGGAACTGTCCGAGGATTTGCGTGCCGAGTTGATGTATCGCATCGCCAGGATCGAAAACGTCTCGCCCGAGGTCATCAGTCGAATCGAAGATGCCTTGCAGCGTGAGATCGGGGCGGTTGTCAACCAGGACAAGAAACAGGTCGGCGGAGTCGAGAAGGTGGTCGAGATTCTCGGCCGCATGGAAAAAGGTGCCGATCAGATTGTCCTGACCGGAATCGAAGCGGCCGATGCCGAGTTGGCCGAAGAGATCCGGCGCCGCATGTTCACCTTCGAGGATCTGCTCGCCCTCGATGGCCGTTCCATGCAGGCGGTGCTGCGTGAGGTCAGCACCGATAGTCTGACTCTGTCACTCAAGACCGCCTCCGACGAGCTCAGGAGCAAGGTCTTCTCGAATATCTCCCAGCGTGCTGCCGATATGATCGAGGACGATCTCGAGGCCATGGGGCCGCGTAAGCTGTCCGAGGTCGAGGAGATGCAGATGGAGATCGTCAAGGTTGCGCTCAAGCTTGAAGAAGATGGAACCCTGGTCATCCCGGGTCGCGGAGGCGGCGGCGATGAGCTTGTCTAAGGTCTATCGTGGTGAGGAGTTTCGTGAGCTGGAGAGTTTTGAATTCCGTTCGTTCTCCGATAAAAAAACCTGCGGTGCAGCGGCGGGTGATCGCGCGTCTGTGCCGGTTTCGGTGGCTCCCCCCGATCAACAGCAGGAAGTTAATGAGGCGTTTCAGCGTGGCCGCCAGGAGGGGACGACGGCGGTTGAATCGAAGCTCGATAGCACACTGCAGGCTTTGACCCAGGCGCTCGAAGAGGTCAACCGCCTGCGTGAAGCGGTGGCACGCAACAGCAGCAAGGACATGTTGCGGATGGTCATGGCGATCAGCGAACAGGTGATTCGCAGCTCCCTCGATGTGAAGCCCGAGATCGTGCTGTCGGTGATCGAAAACGCGCTGCAGTCTTCGGTGCAGGCCGATTCCTATCGTATCCACGTCAGCCCGCAGGACCTTGAACTGGTCAACCAGCAAAAACCGCTGTTTCTTGCCAGTATCAGCGGGATGAAAAATATCTTGATCAGCTCTGATGCTGCAATTAGCCCTGGCGGCTGCCGGGTCGAATCCGATTTTGGTGATGTCGATGCGACCATTGAGACCCAGTTGGAAGAGATCCGTAAGCTCCTTGTCGGTTCCATTGCGGGGGTAGACTGATGGATATCGTCGCGCGTATCCGTGAAATCAATCCGCTTAAGATAAGCGGTAAGGTCACCCAGATCGTCGGGCTGGTGGTTGAAGGCTTCTGCCCGGCCTCCACCGTTGGCACCCTGTGTGAAATCATCCCTCTCGGTGGTGGGCCTAAGGTTCCGGCCGAAGTGGTCGGTTTTCGAAATTCGAAGGCCTTGCTGATGCCCCTGGGGGATCTGCGCGGCCTGGGTCCCGGCAGCCTGATTCGGGTGGTGCGCGACAGTGCGACCCTGCCGGTTGGCGATGAACTGCTCGGTCGGGTGATCGACGCCTTGGGGGAACCGCTCGATAATCGGCCTTTGAAAAAATTCGAGCAGGAGTTTCCACTTTATGCCCAGCCTGTCAGCCCGATGGACAGAGATCAGATTGTGCGGGCGCTTGATCTGGGGGTGCGCTCAATCAACGGCCTGCTGACCTGCGGTCAGGGGCAGAGGATGGGGATCATGGCCGGTTCCGGGGTCGGCAAGAGTGTGCTGCTCGGCATGATGGCTAAGCACACGCGCGCCGATGTCAATGTCATTGCCCTGATCGGTGAGCGGGGTCGTGAGGTTCGTGAGTTCATCGAGCGCGATCTGGGAGCAGAAGGCCTGGCGCGTTCGGTGGTTGTGGCTGCGACCTCGGATCAATCCCCCTTGCAGCGGATGCGTGGTGCCTTTGTCGCCACCACCATCGCCGAGTACTTCTGTTCCCAGGGCAAAAATGTACTGTTGTTGATGGATTCGGTCACCCGGTTCGCCATGGCGATGCGCGAGGTCGGCCTGGCGATCGGCGAACCGCCGACCACCAAGGGTTATACGCCCAGCGTGTTTGCCACCCTGCCGAAATTACTCGAGCGCGCCGGATCCTTCAGCGGCAAGGGGACCATTACCGGTCTCTATACGGTGCTGGTCGAGGGGGATGATATGAATGAGCCGATCGCCGATTCGGTGCGTTCGATCCTCGATGGTCACATTGTCCTGTCACGGGACCTGGCCGCCCGTAACCACTATCCCTGTATCGATATCCTTAATTCAGCCAGCCGAGTTATGCGCGACATTGTCAGCGCCGATCACCAGCGAATGGCGGGGAATATCCGCGAAATCCTCGCCACCTATCGCGAAGCTGAGGATCTGATCAATATCGGTGCCTACACCGCCGGCAGCAATGCCAAAATCGACTATGCGATTTCCCGGATCGAGGTCATTACCGACTTCTTGCGCCAGGGGATGGATGAGGTGTTTACCCTTGAGGATAGCCTGGCCGAGATGGAACTGCTCGCTCATGACCGGCGGGGTTAGTCGTAGCGTTAATGGAGATGCTGAACATAAATGGCTGAAAAATTCAAATTGCAGGCAGTCCTCAAATATCGCAAGACCTTGGAAGAACAGGCCCAGCAACGCTTGGCTGAGCTTTTGAGTGTCGAGTCGGGGCTTAAGCTGAAACAGGAAGAAGTTAGCGGGCACCGCGAAACCCTCGCCGGCCAGTTGTTGCAGAAACAACAACAGGGTCTGTCGATACTCGAATTACGCCTATATGAAGATCAGCTGGATCATCATCGTCAGCAGGGTGACCATTTGCAGACGCAACTCAAGGAGATGAAGCAACGGCTCAATGACAGGCGTCAGGAACTGCTGGTTGCGGCGCGGGAATGCAAGATTATTGAAAAGCTCAAGGAGAAACAGTTGGCAGAGTCCCTGCGTGAACTTGATCGCAAGGAGCGGATAATGCTCGATGAAATCAGCCTGCGGCCCA
>JAUXIR010000255.1 GCA_030620915.1 Geopsychrobacter sp.
AGAAACCGGATCAAGATGATATTTTCGGCGTTCATCAGTCACTACTGAGCGATCACGTGTGAGTTGTGGGGTCGGACCAAGTCAACTGATTGTAAGATAAGTAAAATGTGGTGAATTTAGGCCTGAATATGATCTTAAAGGCCGATTTTCGGGTGCCAAAAAGACCTCATAGACCAATGAATAAAAAGGGGTCGCGTCTACACTTTCCACAAAATGAAATGTGTAGACGCGACCCTTTATTGTTCCCGACCCTTTATTGTTCCCGCGGGATTATACTGAACAGAAGGGCAGGGTTTCAGACGCCGCCGGTACCACCCATAAAAGCGCAATGACAATCAGCGATATCTTCTTCTCCGGCGGTGGCTAATGGCGAATTGGGAGGGAGAGAAGCGAGGTGGTCATGTTGGCGATGCGGAAGCTGCGGAGTTTTTGGTTACCCGGAATTGTTGGTTTTCTATTGCTGCTGCTGGCCGGCTGTGGTGGCAGTGATCATCATGTGATCATCACCGGTCCAGGCTTTGTGGGGCTTGATGACCGTCCCAGGGTGGCGATCACCGCGCCTGAGTTGCATGTTGATTACAGCAGACCCAGGATTGTCGGGATCTTCACGGCGCAGATCCTCAGCGATCAGCCACTGGACGGCGATATTGAGTTCGACCCTGTCAGCGGCACCTTTTTTATCACCCAGGGGCCTTCTACGCTTTTCTTCGGGATCGACAGCGCCATCAGCAGCAGTCCAGAATTCAGGGCGTTTCTCAACATTCCCTTCGACGGCTCAACCGGTGGGGAAGTCGTCCCCCTGGATGCCATTATCGTTTCGGCGACCCTGATAGTCTCCGTCGACTTTGTCGATTTCGCAGCCACAGTGCCGGTCGTACTCGATCTCATCGAGTACAGGGTGCCAACCGGATTGACCAGCGCCGATTTCGATTCACTCTCCCTGGAGTTTCGATTCTTCAATATCTTTGATTCTGACGCCGGCAACGATGTGCTGATAGATGTCACTGCTCTGATGCAGGAAGTGCAGCTGCGGAGTCTTGAGAGCTTTCAGGTGAGGTTCTCGTTGGGGCCCTAATAAAAAAGAGGTCAGGCTTGCGAAGTTGCAAACCTGAGAGGTGCTTGATCAGGGGTACTCTTCAAGGTAGGTGAGCTGGCCAAGAAGTTCAAGGTTGGGTTTTTGACCCGCAATCGTTACCACGGATGAGTTTGCGGGGTCGGACCAAGCCAACGGCTTGAAAGGTAAGCAAAATGTGGTGAATTTAGGCCAGAATATGATCTTAAAGGCCGATTTTCGGGTGCCAAAAAGACCTCATAGACCAAAGAGCCTTACCCTTTGCCCTCGAACGTTTTAGATAGAAAGGCCTTTTGAAAGCTCAAGTACAAGCAGTAGATTTGCTATACAAACACTGTGTTTTTAACACTTCCATTCGGAGGTGTTAAAAACACAGTGTTTACTGCCTATTCAACAGCTTAATTCACAACTTACGCACAATGTGCCAACAACATATTGTGTGTTCTTTGTTCAGCAAGCACTAGATATTGTGTTTTGTTGCTTTCGTTAGGGGTGAAGCCATGGTATGTTTAAAAAAGAATAAGAATTGTTCTGCGGCTTCTGCCAAGGAGCATTGACGACCTGTTATGAGGCGTTCATCGCCTCAAGCTCCAGGTAAAAAGTCTTGTTATCTCTGGAGGGAGACACATGATCGATTTCATTCTTAAGCGCGACGGTCGACAGATACCTTTCGAGGAAGAAAAAAATCTCAAAGTGGTTATCCCTATCTGCAGTTGTTGCAAGAAAATCCATGTTGACAAAAAGTCCTGGCAACAACTGGAAATCCATCTCAGTGAATACTCGGATGCTGCGCTCAGTCATGGCCTGTGCCCCAATTGTTACGAAGAACAAAGAATTGAATTCATGAAATTCAAATCAACGGGGTCGGGTTTGGCTTTTGAACAATTGCTGCCGACTCGCGCCAACTATCCGCAGGCCACATAGGCGGGGAGATTGTTGCTTGCTGGAATCAAGAAATTAAAAACGGGCCGGTCAATTTGACCGGCCCGTTTTTTCATTTGCCAACTGCACTTATTTTTTCATAAGGCGGTCAAATTACAGTCACGGTCGCTGGTTGCGTGCTAAAAACCTCCGCTAGTATCTCCGCATGCTGCTCTTTCAGCAGGCGTGGACCGAAACTCTGGACGATTTTGGCTGACGACAGGCTGGCGAGTCGGCCAGCGTCAGGAACGCTGTCGCCCCGACTGAGCGAATACAGAAATGCTCCGGCGAACATGTCTCCGGCCCCGTTGCTGTCGACCGCAGTGATCGCATGGGGTGCGACCCTGTGGATCGTCTCGCCGTCAAACAGGATCGCTCCCTTAGCGCCGAGGGTAATCGCGAAGCTCTTGGCGATCGGTTGCAGGGCTTGGAAGGCTGCTTCCAGATCTGTGCAACCGGTCCAGGCCAGGGCTTCCGCTTCGTTGCAGAAGAGCAGGTCAACCCCGTCACCGACCATCTCGGCCAAACCATCCTTAAAGAATTGCACCATCGCCGGATCGGAGAAGGTCAGGGCGGTTTTCACCCCGGCCGCTTCGGCCAGGCGCTTGGCTTCAATCGCCGCTGCTCGTCCGCTGGGTGAGGTGACCAGGTAGCCTTCGATGTAGAGGTATTCGGAGGCGGCAATCACTTGCGCATCGAGTTCGGCCACGGAAAAGCCTTCGGAGATGCCGAGGTAGGTGTTCATCGTCCGTTCGGCGTCGGGGGTGACCATCACCAGGCATTTGCCGGTTTTGCCGGCGCCTCGGCCATTATCGGCATTGCTGCTGACTCCGGCCTCGTGCAGGTCGCGCAGGTAGAAATCGCCGGTTTCATCGGCCGCCAGTTTGCAGGAGTAGAAACAGGTCGCACCGAACTGGGCGGCAGCGATAACTGTATTGGCGGCGGATCCTCCACAGGCCCATTTTCCGGGGTGCCCTTCTAAGGCGGCCACCAGTTCGTCCTGGCGTTGTTCCTCGACCAGGGTCATGATCCCTTTATCGATCTCGCAGGCGTCGAGGAAGCTCTCCTCAACCTTGAATTCCATATCGACCAGGGCGTTACCGATGGCGCAGAGCTGATATTTTTTCATCCGTAGCTTCCTTCCGGGAGTGCTGATTCATTTAAGAAAAAGTACTTTAACCAAATCCTCGGTCTGAGCCAACCGCTTTTCGAGATAAGTAGGCGATGGGATCTTTTTGAGTGCTGTTCTGTCATTTCGGGCAATGCACAACACCAGGAGTTGCGGTTAAATTATTGAAATATCACTGTCTTTTGGTTAACTCGACAGACAACACTGCCAGGTCGCTGTTGTTTGCTAGATTGCCCGGCCATTTAACGTTGATCTGAAACAGGCACCGGCCACTCCAGCTGTTTGTGAGAGTCTCGCGGAGAAATAACCTGAAATCCCCAAGTACACAGCTTCTGCGCAAATTGATGGAGACCGGGCTCTTTCTGCTGCTGGTTGCGGTGGTGTGCCGTGGATTCTATTTTGGCGCCGAAAACCTCGGTTATAACTGGCAGTGGTATCGCATCCCGCGCTACCTCGGAACCTTCGAGCAGCGCCAGATCATCTTTCCCCAGGCCTTGCGGCCGATGGTTCCGCCCCTGGCCGGTCAATTTATTTCAACCATCAAGGATTCGGCGATTGTTTCGGTGATCTCTATTCAGGAGTTGACCT
>JAUXIR010000298.1 GCA_030620915.1 Geopsychrobacter sp.
AATCTCGCGGAATTGAGACTCTATCTGATCTGGTCCGAGGGAGGGGGCAAAAGAGTCCGGATCTACCCTGTGGGGATCGGTCGCGAGGGCTGGGATACGCCGCTGGGGGAATTTCAGGTCAGCGTCGTCATCGATAATCCGGATTGGACGCCCCCGGCCTCAGTGCGCGAGGAAGACCCCGAGCTTCCTGGAACCGTCCCGCCGGGGCCAGACAATCCGCTGGGCAGCCACTGGATCGGCCTGACGGCTGAGGGCGTAGGAGTTCACGGTAGTAATCAACCTTTCGGGGTCGGGCGACGGGTGAGTCATGGCTGTATCCGCCTTTACCCGCAGGACATTGTCGACCTGGCGGGTCGCGTCGGGCCGGGAACCCCCGTGCGGATTGTTGATCAGCCGGTGAAGCGTATCGTTCGTAACGGGACTCTTTACCTGGAAGTGCACCGGACGGCCGAAAATCCCGCCGAACCGAGTTTTCCGGTTGGCAACTGGAATCGGGAGGCCATTGTCGAGGCGCTTCAGGAGGCCCGTGGCCTGCCGGTGATGATCCCGCCGAAGATATGAAGCGTCAACTTTATAAAAAAGCCCTGTCCCCGGAGCTTTTTTGATTACTTTCTTAGACCCATCTCAAAGGCTTTTTTTGCCTCTGTCGCGCTCTGCTGAGCTTGGGCCGCGCTCTGCTGAGCCCCGGATGCGGCGGTTTCAGCGCGCTTTGCGGCAGCTTCGGCGCGCTGCGCCGAGCTCTCAGCCTGAGTCGCCGAGCCGGCAGCGGATTTAGCCGACTGGCCAGCACTTACGCTCGCCTCTTTGGCTTGATTGAGCAGGTCGCGATCTGCTTGGGAAAGTTGGGCTGCGCAGCCAGTCATCAGGAAAACGGTTGCCAACACAGCGACCAGAACATAGCTTGCTTTTCTCATGGTCAATCTCCTCGAAGGCAATGGGTTCAGGGCTCTAGCAACCTGTCGGGCCTGCCATGAACCGGCTGCTTAGTATATTGAAGCTCATGTTCGCCGTTTGTCAATTAGCGGGTTGAGCTCAGCGCCGACGCTGCGACCTGCGAGTCATGTTTGCCGCCGGCCTGAGTCTCAGGCCGGTGCCGGCAGCTTATTGAGCGCAGTGACATATCTCTCTATGTCGAATGGTTTGCCATCCTTCATCACCCCAAAAACTTCCGCGATGACAACGGTCCCGATTAGCTCTTTGGCGACTTTTTCTGAAAAGCCCTCGGAGATGAGCCGCTCAAAGGTCTGTTTTGTTTCAGGTGGGTCATTCGATTCGATCTGAGTATCGACGACCTGGATCATTGCGGCACTAAGACGATTGCTACTTTCCATCATGAAGTCCTTGAATTATATCGGATGAGAGAGGCGCCTTGCCGGCGGTCTGTGAATTTTACAAAAAAAAGCATGTTTTGTTCCTTGTACACCGGCTTATACCATCTATTTTGTGGGTTCTCTGTCAAAACTTTTCAGATCGGCGATTCCCTTGACCCAAGGCAACATACTTTCGCAATAGATGTTTATCGCCGGTGTGACAAGCGCAGGATCGTCAAGCGAACCAACCTGGACCATGCAACTGTTCGGATATTTTTTGAGTAAGTTAAAGATAGGCGTTCCGCATGTGCGACAGAAATGCTTTGTGGCATTTTCAGTTATGGGGTAGCTGCTCAGGGTTTTTTGTCCCGCGATGATTTCAAAACTGTCCCTGTCAACGACCGCAATCGTTTCAAACACCCCCCCCTGTTATCTTTTTGCAAGTCCTGCAATGGCAGTTTGCTACCGCCTTGATTTTGCCATTGATAATGTACTTAACCGCACTGCATAGACAAGAACCCATTAGCTTGTCAGGCATGTTCGCTCCTTAAAAGTGCTTCGAGGTATGGTTTCAATCCCACTGCCGGGCGCTGAACTCAGCGGCATTTTTCAATGCTCCTCCAGGGAATACCGGAAGTGTCTCTGACTTTTCCAGTATTGAACCAGTTCAATTCAACTGCGTCAACCGTCCGTCCTGCTATTATGAAGGAAAGCCGATCAGGGAGGCCGCTATGCTTGATATCAAGGCGATCCACAGTGCAGCTGAACTTTTGCATGGGCGGGTGCGTAAAACCGAGTTGATTTCATCGCACTATTTTTCCGAGCGGATCGGATCTCCGGTTTGGTTTAAGTGCGAAAACCTGCAGCGAACCGGCTCATTCAAGATCCGTGGAGCAAGCAATTATCTGTTGCGTCAACCGCCGAAATCTCTGTCAGCCGGGGTTATTACGGCTTCTGCCGGCAATCATGCTCAAGGGCTGGCCTGTGCGGCGGGACAGGCCGGGATTGCGGCGACGGTGGTGATGCCGAAGACAACGCCGCTGGCCAAGGTTATGGCCACCAAAAGCTACGGGGCTGAAGTGATATTGCATGGTTCCGGTTTTGACGATGCGGTGGTCCTTGCCCGGCAGCTTGAACAGGAGCGGGGGCTGCGCTACGTGTCTGCCTTTGATGATCCTCTCATTATCGCCGGGCAGGGGACGGTCGGTCTCGAAATTATTCAGCAACTGCCTGAAATCGATACCCTGCTGGTTCCTGTCGGTGGTGGCGGTCTGATCGCCGGTGTGGCGTTGGCGGCGCGCTCACTGGGACGAAAGATACGTATCATCGGGGTTCAGGCCGCCGGCTGTCCTTCGGCTCTGGCGGCGCGTCGCGAAGGAAAGCCGGTGGCCTTGCCGACGGCAAAGTCACTGGCCGACGGCATCGCGGTCAAGCGGCTCGGCGACCAGACCTTTCCGTTGATCGAAGAGCTGGTCGATGATCTGGTCACGGTTGAAGAAGAAGAGATCGCTCAGGCGATTGTCGGCCTGCTCGAGATGGGTAAACTGGTTGTCGAGGGAGCAGGTGCGGTGACTCTGGCCGCATTGCTTTACTCACACCGCAAGCTGGCACGGGGCAACAGCGTCTGTGTGCTGTCGGGTGGGAATCTCGATGTACAGACCATGTCGCGGGTGATCGAACGGGGGATGTTGGGCGAAGGTCGCTTTTTGAAGGTACGGATCGACCTGCCCGATATCCCCGGTGCCTTGGCCGAACTGGCTGGGTTACTGGCACTGATCGAAGCGAATATCCTGCATGTCAGCCACGACCGCCGCACTGTCGATGTGACTCTGGGGCATTCCGAGGTGCGACTCGAGCTTGAAACCCGTGGCCCCGAACACATTGGGTTGATTCTCGAAAAGCTCAAACAGAGCGGTTATGCTGCCGAGGTCGAACATTGAT
>JAUXIR010000009.1 GCA_030620915.1 Geopsychrobacter sp.
ACCCCAGATCCACCAGCTAAAAAATAAAGAACCTCGTTGATCCCAGCAAAGCTGGGGAGATAGAATGTTTTTGCGAGAAAACAACTATCACCAACGAGGTGAAACAATTATGGCACAAGGTGTTCTCCCATTCCAGTACCAAGATCAGAAACGTGTCGCAGGTTTGACCGCTCTTGCAGGGCTGCCTGCTTACCTTGACTTGGCACAGGCAGCGGGGTTGCGAGACTCCTTCTGCCGTCATCTCAAGGTTTGTGACGAGAACACGCAGGGTTGGAGCGATCATCAGATTGTCATGGCGCTCATTCTGCTGAATCTGGCCGGTGGTGACTGCGTTGCGGATCTCGACAAGCTGGAAGCGGATGAAGGGCTCTGCCAGATCATGCGCAAGTTTGAACACTACGGACTGCCCCGTCGGCAACGGCGTTCCCTTGAGCGACGCTGGAGAAAAGAACGTCGTCGCAGCTTTGTTTCAGCTTCGCCGGTCTTTCGCTACCTCGCTGCTTTCCATGATCAAGCACAGGAAGAAAAACGCCGGGAACACCGCGCCTTTATTCCCGAACCCAATGAGCATCTTCAGGCTCTTGGGAAGAGCAACCGGGATTTAGTCGCCTTTGTGCAGAGCTGTTCGCCACAGCCTCAGGCGACCCTTGATATGGACGCGACATTGGTCGGCAGCCGGAAAGACCAGGCTCTTTGGTGCTATCAGCATTACAAGGCCTATCAGCCCTTCAATGTCTACTGGTTTGAGCAGGACCAGGTTGTCCTCTCCGAGTTTCGTGATGGGAATGTCCCTGCCGGGTATCAGCAACTGCGTCTCTTGCAGGAGTCATTGAAACAGCTCCCCGAGGGCGTCGAGAAGGTCTGTGTCCGCTCAGATACCGCCGGATACCAACAAGACCTGCTACGCTACTGCGCCGAAGGGACCAACGAGCGTTTCGGAGTCATTGAATTCGCCATCGGTGCCGATGTCACTGCAAGTTTTCGCCAGGCCGTGCGTGAAGTCGCCGAAGATCAGTGGTTTCCCGTGCTTCGCACCGATCCGGATGGTCGTCAGTATGATACGGGTCAGCAATGGGCCGAAGTCTGCTACGTCCCGAACTGGGCGGGATCCAGCAAAAAAGGCCCCGCCTATCGTTTCGTTGCAACCCGAGAACTGCTGCGCCACCAACTGGAGTTGCCCGGATGCGAAACCGCCGAAGACTCCGATCAGGTCCAGGCCGCTGGCGGTGAACGTTACAAGGTTCGAGGAATCGTCACCAATCGCACTGTCGATGCCAATGAACTGATCCATTGGTATCGTGAGCGCTGCGGCAAAAGCGAAGAAGTTCATGCGGTCATGAAGGACGACCTGGCTGGCGGCAAGCTCCCCTCGGGAGAATTCGGCGAGAATGCGGCATGGTGGGGCATTATGATTCTTGCCCTGAACCTCAACGCCGCAATGAAACGTTTGATTCTGCCAAAAAGCTGGGCCCTCAAACGACTCAAAGCGGTTCGTTTCGGGCTGATCAACCTGGTCGGTCAAGTTCGAACTCGCTCACGCCAGTTGCAGATTCTGATCAGCCCAAGGCAACCGGCTTATGCGTTGCTGCTACAGATTCGCGAGCGTATTGCACAGTTAGCAGCAAAAGGGCCACCTGTGGTCTGTTGCTAGAGCTAATGTTTCATCCGTAGCAGCCAGAAACTGAGCCCCAAGGGTCAATTGCGTCTGAAATGCGCTTGGCGCGCCATACAGGAGGCCACTTTTTGCAAAATCCGTCGCCGCAGGCGGAATCGTAGACAAAATCGTATCATTTCGATGAAATGAGCTCAAAAAAAAGGTTCGCTTATCTGTACTTATAAAGTGCTGGTGGATCTGGGAGAACCCTGTCGTTCTTGCTTTTTCCCGTCCGAGAATGGTAAAAACATTCCTCGAACCGACTCCGGAGTTTGTCAAAAGCACGCAAGTGTTCTGCCCCGGTTTTTTTGAAATCTGAGGGCACTGGCTCCGACCCAACCCTCCCGACCATCCTCCTGAAATAGAAATAGGCCATGACTCTCTTTTTTCTACTGCTCTTTAGCTACCTGATCGGTGCCATTCCTACCGGCGTCATCCTGACTCGCCTGTTCGGCGGCACAGACGTGCGCAACTCAGGCAGCGGCAACATCGGTGCAACCAACGTCTACCGCGTCGCGGGACGCACTTTGGGAATATTGACCCTGGTTGGGGACTGCCTCAAGGGGGTTATCCCGGTGCTGGTCGCCACGAACTCCTTTGAGCTTTCGGCAGCCCATATCGGCCTGGTCGCGCTGGCGGCATTTCTGGGCCACTGTTACCCGATCTATCTCGGCTTTAAAGGAGGGAAGGGGGTCGCCACTGCCCTGGGTATCTTCCTGGTGCTCTCCCCGCTTTCAGTCCTTTGCCTTCTGGGGGTCTTTGTCGCGGTGCTTTACCTCTGGCGCTTCATCTCTCTCGCCTCGATTACGGCGGCGGCGACGGTCCCCTTTCTGGTGCTGCTTTTCGAGCGTTCTGCCCCACTCTTTGTCGCGGGCCTGATTATTGCCGGCATTGTGATCTGGCGTCATCGCGAGAATATCAGACGGCTGCGCAGCGGGACCGAAAACCGCTTCAATCTATAGAGATGTCGATGTCATTGCGCCGAAAAAAACCGCTGCTGCTGGCTCTTGCCCTGCTACTCAGCGTTGTTTTCAGCCTCGCCTGGTGGGCGTTTTCTGCACTCAGCCCTCCACCGAACAGTTTTCTTTTGATCAAACCCGGCAGCTCGCTGATTCAGACCGCCAACCGGCTGGCCGCCAAGAAAATCATCCGTTCCCCTCTGGCTCTAAGGCTGCTGGCACGGCTGCAGGATCAGGAAGCCAGCATCCAGGCCGGTCAATATTCCTTTACCCTGACGGCCTCGCCGAGCGCAGTGCTTGAGCGGCTTGTCGCCGGCGATGTTGTGCAAACCAGCATTACTATCCCGGAGGGCTTTAATCTGCAACAGATTGCGGAGCGGCTGGATGAGATGGGGCTTGCCGACCGAACTACGCTGCTGAGTGCTGCGCATAATCCTGGATTCCTGGAGGAACTCGGAATCGCGGCGCAATCCCTTGAGGGCTATCTGTTTCCGGAAACCTACCGTTTTGTCCCCGGCATCAGTGAATTTGAGCTGTTACGCATGATGGTCGCCGAAAATACTCGGCAACTCGAACGTCTGGTAAAGGCCCTTAAAGGCAAACTGCCGCTGGAAAAACACCAACTTCTTACCCTGGCTTCGATTATCCAGCAGGAGACCGGACTGGAAGAGGAGATGCCCCTGATTTCGGCGGTTTTCCACAACCGCCTGCGGCGCAATATCCTGCTCCAGACCGACCCTACGGTCATCTATGGTATCGACAACTTCAACGGCAATCTGACCCGCAAAGACCTACGGCGCCCCTCGCCCTACAATACCTACCTGAATCGCGGACTGCCGCCCGGCCCGATCGCCAGTCCTGGCTACAAGGCACTCCTGGCCGCCTGCAGGCCGGCCGATAGCCGCTACCTCTACTTTGTCGCCCGCGGCGATGGCAGCCATCAGTTTTCCAAAACCCTGATGGAACACAATCGCGCCGTACGCAAATATCAGCTGCGGCACAGATAATATCCGCGCTGGCGGTGCATAGCCAAAGAGTCGGTTTATCTGCTAAAATAACCGCTGACATCAGACTATGGAGGCATCATTGAGCGACTACTACGAACGCGAAGATCTGAAAAACTTTGCCGATATCGGCAAGGACGCCCCCGAACTTGCACAGAAATTCTTCGATTACTACGCTGCGGTTTTTGCCGAAGGGGAGTTGAGTGCGCGCGAGAAGGCCCTGATCGGCCTGGCGGTCGCACATGCGGTTCAGTGCCCTTACTGTATTGATGCCTACACGACGTCCTGCCTCGAAAAGGGTTCGAACCTGGGCGAGATGACCGAAGCGGTTCATGTGACCAACGCGGTGCGTCGGTGCCTCATTGGTCCACGGGATTCAGATGCGCAAACTGGCCGAGAAGGTCTCCCTTTAGATGACAGAGGCACCAGGCAACAGCTTCGAACAGCGCCTCGCCAAAGAGAGGGTGTCTCTGCAGCGCGATACGACCAACACCCTGCAGATCAATACCGGCCTGCTGTGCGACCTCAGGTGCCGCCACTGCCACCTGTCGGCCGGGCCGGGGCGCAAAGAGGTGATGAGTCTTAAGACCATGGAGCAGGTGATCGCCTACGCCAAACGCAACCGCTTTG
Organism: Geopsychrobacter sp.; assembly: GCA_030620915.1. Classification (GTDB taxonomy): domain Bacteria; phylum Desulfobacterota; class Desulfuromonadia; order Desulfuromonadales; family Geopsychrobacteraceae; genus Geopsychrobacter. The sequence continues at coordinate 4,248 of JAUXIR010000009.1, forward strand.
CGACCATCGATATCACCGGCGGCGCCCCGGAACTGATTCCGCATATCGAACAGCTGATCGCCAGCCTCGCGCCGCTGACTCAACGACTGATGCTGCGCACCAATCTGACCGCCCTCTCACAGCCGGGCAAGGACCAGCTGCTAAATCTGTTTGTTGCGCACAGGGTTGTGCTGATCGCCTCATTCCCCTCGACCAACGAAGGACAGTTGAGTGCCCAGCGGGGCGGCGGGGTGATGGAACCGTCACTCAAGATGCTTAAAAGATTCAACGAACTCGGCTACGGCATCGAGGGCAGCGGTCTGGAACTGGACCTGGTGGCCAACCCTTCGGGGGCCTTCATGCCGACCGGTCAAGAGGCCGCCGAACGCAAATTCAAAAAGGATCTGGCGCGCAAATGGGACCTGCACTTCAACAACCTGTTTATCTTCGCCAATATGCCGCTGGGCCGTTTCGCCGACTGGTTAGAGAGTTCGGGGAATCTGGATGCCTATGTAGAGAAACTCCAGGCCGGGTTCAACGCCTCCACCCTGGATGGGTTGATGTGTCGCAGCCTGGTCTCTGTTGCCTGGGACGGCAGCCTCTACGATTGCGACTTCAATCAAGCTGCGAATATTCTGCTGGGCGGCAAACCGACCCATATCAGTGAACTCGATGGACGACCAGAAAGGGGGACTGCCATTGCCGTTGGCGAGCATTGCTTTGCATGCACCGCCGGCTCTGGCTTTACCTGAGGCGGGGAGCAACCTGCCTAGTTAGGCGGGTCGAAATAAAAAAGCCCTCCCGCTCTAGTAGAGCGGGAGGGCTTTTTGGGTTTTAGATCGTCGCTAGCTAACCGGCCGAGATACTGACGAAGACCAGGCCTTCACTGCCGCTGTTCTCGATGCCGTGCGATTCACCGGCCGGGGCGATCAATAGGGTTCCGGGGCCGACGGCAACCGGAGCCTGCTCTGCGGCGAGGTAGTCGCCACCCCCTTCGAGGACCACCCAATAGTGGTCTCCGGCGTGGACATGCGGATGGATATGTTGACCCGCCAGCAGGCACCAGAGGGTCATGCGCCCGTGAGCGGTCTCACCCAGCGCGACCTTGTTGGCTTTTTCCTGACTATAGGCAATTTTGTCCCGATAGTTTGCGTATTGCATGAACAGCCTTTCTATGCTTGGGCCAACTGAACACCGATGCGGTTACAACCATCATCAAGTAGCCCCTGAATGCCTAATTCGGCAAAATGGTAGGGGGCAAAGATCAATCCACCCGGCAGGTTTTCAACGATCCGGACCGGGCCGCTGGTTGCCCCGATGCGGCTGGTCAGCTTGACCCGGGCACCATCGACAATCCCGGCAACGGCGGCATCGGCTGGGCTGACACAGATAACGCCGTGATTTTCGACTTCGAGCGGACCGGAAGACCAGGTTGAGGTCGTACCAAAATGGTAAATCGACTTGCCGCTGACCAATTGCAACCCGGTCTCAACTTCTTCAACCTTCGGCGTCTGGTAATGAAAGCCTTTGCGGGCCGGCCGATAGGGTTGCTTGAGACAGGGGCGATTCCGCTCGTCTCCGACAAAACAGATATCCCCATATAGCGAGCTGAGGCTACTGACCTCGGCCAGAATCTCACTGCGGCTGATACTGACCGGCTGTTTTTGCAGACGACCGAAGAGTCCGGCAAGGATCTCCCAATCTTCAAGCGCTTCACCCGGTGAAGCAATCGCCTTCTCCAGCGAGCGCACGCGATGATCCAACGAGGTCACGCTGCCACCCTTTTCGGCCCATGAGGCGCCGGGGAGGACCACCTTGGCCAGCTTGGTAACCGCGGTTGGCAGGATATCCTGCACCACCAGGAAATTGACCTTCTCCAGCGCCTTACGCCAGCGGTTGGCGTTGGGGAAGGTGAGTGGATTGGTTGCAGCAAGGTAGAGGAACTTGATCCTGCCGGCCTCGATCCCCTCAAGGATGCCGAAGGCGTCAAGACCAGCCTCGGGCAGTTCTGCCTTCCAGACCTTAGCGAAACGCTCACGCGATTCGCTATAGGGCTGGTAGCCAGGCAGATACTCAGGGCAGACACCCATGTCGAGCATCCCCTGCATGTTGCCTTTTTCATCGAGCGGGAAGATTCCGCCGGCATCACCACCACGCAGCGCACCGCACAGGATAGCCAGGTCGGAGATAGCAATCGACTTCTCGTAACCGCGCGCGCTCTTGGTGATTTCAGCACCGAAGATGATCGAAACCGTTTTCGCCGCGCCGAGCATGTCTGCGGTCTCTTCCATCTGGCTGCGAGTCACGCCGGTTTTGCTGCAGACCGCATCGATATCGATGGCATCGAGGTGAACCTTGAGCTCATCCGGATTCGCGAGATATTGATTGAGGTAATCGCTATCGAGCAGGTTGCGTTCGTAGAGCAGACGACTGATGCCGTTAGCCAACTCCAGTTCGGTGCCCGGCGTGCAGATCAGCGAGACATTGGCAAACTTGCTCAGTTGGACCCTGTGCATGCCGGCAACTATCAGCTTGGCATCATTACGACGACAGGCATTCTGCACCTGCCAGTCGACTGCCGGGGCCTCAGCGGTCGGATCAGCCCCGAAGACCAGCACCGCTTCGGACTTACCGATGGCGCTGATCAGGTTGCTGGCACCACGTAATCCGAGTACCGATTCGGTCGCTTGCATGGCGCGCAGAGCGCCAAAGCGGGCCTCGGAATCGATATTGTTGCTGCCGAGAGCGACGCGGAACATCTTCTGGAACAGATAATTCTCTTCGTTGCTCAAACGCGGCGACCCGAGTCCGGCCAGGGCCTGGGGGCCATCGGTGGCACGAATCGCTGCGACGCCCTCTACGATCTTATCGAACGCCTGATCCCAGCTGACGGGTTGCTGCTCGATCAACGGTTGGGTGAGACGCTCGGCGTGATTCACATAGCCATAGCCGAAGGAGCCACCGATGCAGAGGTTGCCGTTATTTGTGGTTCCCTCGTCATCCGAAGTAATTCGAAAGATTTCATTGCCCTGGGTATTGATGTCGATCTGGCAGTGGCAGGCACAGAGAGTACAGACCGAGGGGGTCTTGCGCATCGCCCAGGGCCGCGCCTTGAACTTGAAAGGCTTGGAGTTCAGGGTCCCGGTCGGACAAACCGCGACGCAGTTACCGCAGAATACGCAGTTGAGTGGCTTGCCGTCGACCGTATCGATATAGGCGGCTTCACCCAGGTTATGCACCGCAAGGGCGCTGGCGCCGACCACCTCGTGGCAGACCTTGACGCACTTTTCGCACAGAATGCAGCGCGACGGAACCTGCTCAATCAGCGGCCAATTCTTGATATCGGCGTGGTTGAGGTTCTCCCCTTCAAAACGCTGGGTGTCGACTTCGAGGGCATAGCAGCTGTCCTGTAGATCGCATTCGCCACCGGCATCACAGACCGGACAATCAAGCGGATGATTGACCAACATCAATTGCATCACCTGCTGACGAATCTTCTTCAGCTTTTCGGTCTGAGTGGTGACCTGCATGCCTTCAACTACCGGGGTATTACAGGCGGTCATCGGCTTGTCGGCCCCTTCGATCTCAACCACGCAGACCCGGCAGGCGCCGGTCGGGGAGATCTTCTTCAGAAAACAGAGTGTCGGAATCTTAATCCCGATCTTTTCCGCAGCGGCAAGGATGGTTGCACCCTTGGTAATCTCTACGTCACGACCATCAATCTTGAGGTTGACCATGATTTCTCCACATCAGGCAATCGGTCGGGATTTTATCCGTCCTCAGCCCTGGTTTATGTCGTTTCAACCGACGGCGATCATGCCGACCCGATAACAGCGCAGACAGCGCTCGGCCTCGGTCACGGCCTGACTCTCAGGCATTGCCAGTTCGATTTCATCATAGGTTTTCGCGCGCTCGATACCATTGACCTTCGGCTGGTGCTCGCGATGCAGACCACCGAAGAGGCCGGTCTCCTCGTGCTTATCGAACACACCGAGTTCGGCGATCAGATCTTCCATGGCATCGGCATCGTCCCGATAGGCCTTGCCTTCGGTCAGCCAACGCGACATCGCGAGTGCGGCACGCCGCGCCTGTCCAACCGCAGCGACAACCGTCATCGGACCGATCTCGCAATCACCGGCAGCGAAGACCCCTTCACTGTCGGTCATCAGCACGCCACCCTTGGTGACGATGGTGCTCCAGCGAGTGGTCTCGATCCCCAACTCATCCTGTTCGAGGAAGCTGAGGTCGGGATCCTGGCCGATCGCCGGGATAACCATGTCGCAGGGGATAATATATTCACTACCGGGAACCGGTGCCGGGCGACGGCGACCCGATTCATCCGGCTCGCCGAGTTCCATCACCACCACCTCAACCCCGATGATCTTGCCATTTTCATGCACCAGCTTGGTCGGGTTACGCAGGAACTCGAACTGTACGCCTTCTTCATCGGCGTCATCGACTTCGTATGATTCGGCCGGCATCTCTTTACGTGTCCGGCGATAGATGAGAATCGAATCCTCGGCACCTTCACGCAGGGCAACCCGTACGCAGTCAATGGCGGTATTGCCACCACCGACGACGATCACCCGTTTACCGGTTTCGATCGGCTGACCCAGGGCGACGGTCCGCAGATAGTTGATGCCACCCGCGGAGAAGCCTTCATAGCCTTCGTCTTCACCCTCGACGCCCATCGGCTTGGAACGGAAAGCACCGACGCCAAGGAACACGGCATCGTATTTTGCCTTGAGCTCTTTCAGCGAGACATCGACGCCCAGTTTGGTGTTGTAATGGATCTCGACCCCGAGCCCCTCGACCACCTCATACTCGCGGCGCAACAGCTCACGCGGCATCCGATAATCGGGGATCCCGACGGCGACCGTGCCACCCGGTTCGGGGAGCATATCGAGAACCGTGACCTTGAAACCATCGAGGGCCAGATAGTAGGCGGCGGAGATACCGGCCGGGCCACCACCGACAACGCAGATGGTCTTGCCTTTGGCCGGGGCCGGTTTCATCGGCGGCTGCTTGTGATGCATCCACTCATGATCGGCAGCGACCCGCTTGAGGACCATGATACTGATCGGCTCATCGACCAGGGCACGGCGGCAGGCCGTCTCACAGGGGTGCGGACAGACGCGACCACAGACCGCCGGGAGCGGCATGTTGCGCCGAATGACATCGAGAGACTCATCGAAACGGCGATCCTTGATCTCTTCAATGTAGGCCGGGATATCGATATGCGCCGGACAGCGATCCATGCAGGGTGCCGTCAGCTTATCGGTGTAGCGCAGACCAATGGTCGAGGTCTTTTCACCACGGGCATAGGCCAGGTAATCCTCACGGAAGTAGCGGATGGTATCGAACACCGGAATGGCGGAGGTCATGCACAGAGTACACTTGCAGCTCTCCAGCAGCAGGGCCAGATCTTCGATGGTCTGCAGATCTTCTTCCTGACCGTGACCGGCAAGAATCCTCGCCAGGGTATCCTGCAGGACCCGAGTCCCTTTTTTACCGGGGGTGCACTTGCCGCAGCAGTACTTCTCTTGCACCCGCTTCATGTACTCGGCAGCCATGGCGACAACATCGACCTGCTTATCGAGCAGGATTATGCCGTCCCAACCGATAAAAGCCTTGACCTCACCATCTTCTAAATATTGGGCAGGGAGTTTAATCTTCAACTCGCTCAAGGCCTGTGGCTGCCCCTTACGGTTGTCGACAATCTCTCTCCCCCAGCTGGAAAAAATCACCTCTGCCAAACTGGCCTCCTGTAACCTGCTTCGACCTCCCGAAAAAAGGAGGTCGAAAACCCCTTAAAAGGGGATAATTGCTCGCTGAATGATCGGCTTACGGTACCCGAAAATCGTATACAGTATGCAGGTAGATACCACAGACAGCAAAGCAAAATCAAGGCCATTTTTCCCCTTGCATGCCTCACGAATATGAGTTTAACAGTCTGAAAACAGGAAGTTTTTTAATAGATATTTAAAATTTCACGGAAAAGCCGGCGGCGCTCCCTGCACCTGCCATGTCCCGCGCTGTTTGGTATCAACCGGAATCAGGACCCAGTCGATTTTCCACACCCAGTCCTTCACTCGGGTCGAAGGGAGCATGTAATACTTGAGGGTCAACTCGCTCTCGGCAGTCCCCATCTTTTTATTGAGACGACTGTATTGATATTCAGCATCAACAATATGTAAATCCTCGGAGCCATTGAAACTGGCGAGCAGTTGCTGTCGAGACCCGTCTTGCAGATATGCGGCCGCCCCGTGAAAGTCCTGCCAGCGCATCGCCTGCAGAAAATCCTTACTCATTGCCTGGTATCCCGGGCCGAGATCGATGTTCCTGGGACAACCACTCAGTAAAAAAGGGAGTATAAATACTGACAGTAAAAAATACTTGTTCACCCTGTTTCTCCTCTTGAAGCACTGGTTTCAGACAGTTAGCCTCAACATCAAATACCGAAAATCTTTTTATGTTTAATCCTTGTTGCAGACAAGATCTTTTCGGCTAGACTTGCCTCCTGCACCGAATTTGCAACCCGTGATAGCATGGACATTTATACCTAGAGTCCGGCAGGGAGTCAAAACCATGCAACAGACTGAGATCTACACCAAAGATTACTGCGCCTATTGCCAGCGCGCCAAGAAACTCCTGAATATCAAGGGGATCTCTTTTGTCGAGCACGATGTCACCCGGGATAACGAGCTTGAAAATCAAATGCGCCAACGGGCCGGACGTCATACCGTGCCGCAGATATTCATTGATGATCGGCATATCGGCGGCTGCGATGATCTTTTTGCCCTTGATGAACAGGGGGAGCTCGACGCTCTGCTCCAGCAGGCCTAACATTTTCCCTTATTCATTAACGTTTATTGTTTTATTTCGGGATTGCGTTATAGTAGGCGGACAAGCACGCTAAGAAGCAAGGACTCTGAACAACGGCTCCGAACCCGCTCTGCCCAACACCCTAAAACGCGAGACCTCAATCATGTATTTTCGGCCCCACCATTGCGCTCTGAGCTTGCTGCTCCTCTTGTTGGTGACTTTCGTCGCTCCCGGCAACCTCTTAGCCGACGAACGGATCAGTCGGCCGGCATACCTGAGCATTTCACTCGACCCGCAGCTCTACGACTCCAATCTCTGGGAAACCTCGTACCAGGAAACCCTGGACCAGTTTTACACCACTGAAACCGAGGATTTTGGCTACGGTCTCGCTGAGGGGTTGGGAAAAACCGTTATCCGCGGCCCAATCAAGGTCTTGCCGGGCTATCGCGTCGAAGACCAGAAGAGTTTTCGTCAGGATGGCGAGCCCGACTCATTCCTGCTGACCATCGACCTGCGCTACACATACGGCCTCGGAAACGGCAGCCCATTGGCCGCAATGGTGACTTTTGGCACCTGCTTTCTCGCTTCTCCGCTTAAGATGTTCAGCTACACTGCGGATCTGGAAGGGCATGTCGTTGTCTACTATGTCGACAAAGACCGAAAAAAAATCCGCGTGCTCGAAAAAGATTACACCAGCGAAAGTGTCCGGAAAGGCAATTTTTTCGACGCGCAGGAGATGGCACAAGAGGTCAAATGGATCCGCCAGTTGACGCGCGACACCCTGGCCGACATGAGCCGCCAGATCCTGGCCGAACTCCCCTTGCAGCTCCTGCAGCGCTCCTGGCGTAAGGTCGCCGACGAATTGAATCGGACCCTGGTGGGCAAACGCTCACCTCTCGTCACCCAGCGTAAGGCGCGTAAGTCTGCGCGTAATTTGGTAAAAAAGAAACTGGCCCTGCCCGAGATGATCCGCAAGGTCAGTCCCGGAATCTTTAAGGTTCTGACCGAGAGGAGTACCGGCAGCGGTTTCATTATCTCAGACCGTGGTTATGCCGTAACCAGCCTGCATGTCGTAGAAGGCGCCGAAGAGATCAAGCTCCAGTTTCTGCGAGGGGGCACCTTGAAGGCGAGACTGATCCTGAGTGATTCGAAACTCGATATTGCAGTCCTCGCCGTCCCGCCGGAGAACCTGACTCCGCTGCAGCTCGGAGAATCATCCGCAGCAAACGTCGGTGATGCCATGGTCGCCATCGGCTACGGCGAGGATATTGGATTGTCGGTGGTTCCGACCACCATTACCCGCGTTGAAGAGTATCGGGGCACACCGCTCTTGCGCATCGATACCGAACTCGGCGCCGGCAATTCGGGAGGACCACTGCTGGACAGCTTCGGCAGGGTCACTGCCATCAATATCCGTCGTGCGGATGGCCAGCGGGAGAAAATCTCCTTCGCTATCCCGATCGACGAGGCCAAACGCTTCTTCAGTCACCTGCTCAATTAAAAAGGAAGAGGCCGCAGAATTAATTCTGCGGCCTCTTCAACCCTCAGTTCCGCCTGACATTCATCATAACAACGGCGCAAGTCGCTGCAGCAGCTGCTTGAGTATCCCAGCCGTCATCCCCCAGATCACATAGCCATCCAGGGCATAGAAATCGACCGGCTGACTGCGTCCCTCATGCTGCCAGTCCTCCTGGTGGTAGATCGCCGGGTCGTTCAACCTCGTCAGCGGCAGCTCAATCAGCTCGGCGATTTCGCCCGGATCGAGGGCAAAATCAAGCTCTGCCGGCAGCAGGCCGACATGGCAGCTGACCCGATAACCATGAATCGAGTAACAATCATCTAACCGACCAAGGGGCGCAACCAGTCCGGGGCTCACGCCGATCTCTTCCTGGGTCTCACGTAGCGCCGCAGCCCAATCATCAGTATCTGCAGCATTGATCCCGCCACCGGGAAAGGAGATTTCACCGGCATGGTGGGACAGATGCTCGGTACGCCGGGTCAGCAGCAGCTGCAGCGCTCCCTCATGCAAACGCAGTGGCACCAGGACAGCCGCCGCACGCATCCCCTTGAGCGGCAAAGTTTTCGCGGCATGGTTGGCTAGAGCAGCCCTGAGCGTCGCTGCGATCATCTCTTAGCGGCATTATCCTTGAGGCCTGCGATGGTCGCAGCGTAGTCATTCGCCCCAAAGACGGCACTACCAGCGACGAAGACATCGGCACCGGCGGCAGCGATCCGACCGATGTTATCAAGCTTGACACCGCCATCGACCTCCAATTCAACCCGCAGACCACGCGCATCGATCATCTTGCGCAGCTGTTCAATCTTCGGCAGGCATGTTTCGATAAACGATTGGCCGCCGAAGCCAGGATTGACCGACATAACCAGCACCAGATCAAGATCATCGAGGATGACTTCGAGATTGCTGACCGGGGTTGCGGGATTGATCGACACCCCCGCCTTTTTACCCAGGCTCTTGATCAGTTGGACGGTGCGATGCAGGTGCGCTCC